>JBJTVM010000619.1:0-10231 GCA_046081205.1 Pseudanabaena sp.
AGGATGGGCGGCGCGAAGCGCCGCCCATCCTTACCTATTTAGAATTGAGAGAACACAGATTATAAGCTAACAAGGTGGCGGGCATTGCCATTTTGTGGCTGGAATTTAAGATAGGGGCAAGTTCAAACACAGAGCTTACAAAATATGAGCCAAACATCGGGGTCGTCAGTAGGGGAATCAGTCTGGAAAAGATTGCGTTATGGCAACATCGCAACCTGCGAAGAAGCATTACAATTTTTAGTAGATATTGAAGGCAATGTGCATTTGGATTGGCTTGACAAAGAGCTAAACCACCGCTTCTTTCGAGAATTTGAAGACCGTAGCATCTTGCAGCCTGTTATTCCATTATTACTATGGCGCAATTGCTTTTATATTGGTAGCCCTCAGACTTTAAACGATGACCATATTAAGCTGATTAGCGATCGCACTTTGACCGAGATCAAAGTGATCAAGATTACAACTGATAGCTATCGCAAGTGGTTTCGTCATCAAAATATTCCTAATCCCAACCAGATTCATTCAGCACAGGCAATTAATCCACTCACAGGGGAAGCCGAGCAGGTCGATATTGGCGAAGTTACTGATTTGTATCTATCTCAAGCCGTAGATCAGACCCGTCGCATTAACGCCCTAATCTCGATCGCTTTGCAGCATCGGGCAAGTGACATTCACCTAGAGCCAACTCCTACAGGGCTGAGGGTACGCTATCGCATAGATGGTATTTTGCGTGATATCAAAACACTACCCCTAGAAATCAGTCGCAAAATAATTGTTGCCTTGAAGGTGATGTCGGATATGGATATCGCCGATAGCCGTCGCCCTCAAGACGGACGCATTGGCAAAGAATACACCAGTGAAGAGAGTCTGCTCCTCAACCTTGATATGCGGGTGAGTACTTTACCCTGTGTATGTGGCGAAAAAGCAGTAATTCGATTGTTACCCCGTGATAATCCTTTTTCTAATCATCTAGAATGCTTAGGATTTAGCGATCGCACCCTCAAAATTTATGATGGTTGGTTAAGGCAACCCCAAGGACTGATCATCATGACTGGCCCCACGGGTTCAGGTAAAACCAGTACTCTTTACACCAGCTTGCAGGCGATCGCCCAAGAACATGTCAATGTAATCACCGTTGAAGATCCCGTTGAATATATCTTGCCAAATATTACACAAACCCAAGTTTGTGAACCCGCAGGCATGACCTTTGCGGCAGGGTTGCGGGCGATTTTACGCCAAGATCCCGATATTGTGATGGTGGGTGAAGTTCGTGATCCCGAAACTGCGGAAACTGTGGTCAGGGCAGCACTAACAGGACATTTAGTTCTATCCACCATGCATACAAACGATGCGGCTAGTGCCATCCCCCGCCTTAGGGATCTTGGGCCAGATCCAGGATTGATTAGTGATGCTTTATTGGGTGTGGTCGCTCAGCGCCTAATTCGCAAAAACTGTCCTCATTGCTCCGCGCCCCACCAGCCGACATTGGCGGAACTACAATCCCTGAGGCTGGATCATGAAGATATTGATCTCAGCCATTGGCGTAAAGGCAAAGGTTGTGAGAAATGCTTTTTTACTGGCTATATTGGACGTGAAGCTGTTGTTGAATTGATCGATATTGATGATGCTTTTAGGCAAATGATCTATGAAGGGACAATCACCCAAATGAATCGTTATCTTAATGAAATTGACTTTAACTCATTCCGACTGGCAGCGATCGATAAACTAAATGCTGGTATAACCACAACTGAAGAGGTTTTGCGGGTTTTACCCCGTAGTGCTATATATCGAGTGAACTCACCTATGTTTCACCAAGCTCATATCAAGGCTATTAACTCATAAAAAATAAAATCCTACGCGCCAAGCGCGTGCGGCTTCTAAATTTAGGAAAAATCAAACCCCAAAAGATGAGTGGCGGCGCTTCGCGCCACCACTCATCTTTTGGGGTTTAGCTATAAAAACAAATATGCAAGGCGTGTTTGTTTTCTACGGCTGAACTTTAACACCCCGCCAAAAAGCGATGTAGCCTTTGATTTGCTTAGCAGCATCCTTGGGCTCAGGGTAGTACCAAGCCGCATCCTTGTTTGTTTCTCCATTAACTTCGATGCTGTAATAGCTTGCCACCCCTTTCCAACCGCAAGTTGTATGGGTATTACTAGGTTTAAAATATTCCATACTTAGCGAATCTGCAGGGAAATACTGATTACCCTCCACCACTTCGCAGCGATCGCTTTCTGCAAGAACAACACCATTCCAAATAGCTTTTGTCATAAATCTGATGCTTTTGTAGTTATTTTACTTGTTATTGTAATGTTTGATAGACTCAGCTAGCCAACTTTAGCGCTACTATAACTCTCTAGGTATAGAATACTAGAAACGCTGAAAGTTGTTTAGTTTTGATGTAATAAGGCTTGAGACATGCTTTTAATCACAGTTGGGACAGAACAATATCAATTTAACGCTCTAATGCATTGGATAGAATTGTTGACTAAGTACCAACTAATTAACGAAGAGGTATTAGTGCAATATGGGGCTTCAACGCATTTACCTGATGGTGCTAAAGCTTATCGGAATTTCTCTGAGCAAGAATTTTTGAACTTTGTGGATAGTGCTAATTTAATTATTAGTCATTGTGATGAAGATATAGCCCAACTTTTAGAAGATAAAGATACTCCTTATGTCCTTGTACCTCGTTTACATCGGTTTAGAGAATTTATCGATAATCATCAAATGGAAGTGGCTGATGACTTTGAACGTCGAGGTATTCCGATTGCCAGATCCCCAGGCGATCTAGTCAAATTTATTAAATTGCAACAAACATCCTTAGCCAGTCCTAAAGTATCCGAGGTGCAACTATGTGAATATTTAAAAGATCGATATAAGACCCACAAAAAGTTGATGTTGGTTTGTGCTGCGGGAGGGTACTTTTGCTATATGCAAAGTATCCAAAGTTTTTGGGAGAACTATAGCGATCGTCTATGGATATCGGTGAGAACCAGTATCACTGAGAGGGAAATTGAAGATAGTCAGCGCTATTGGGGCTATGTTCCTGTAAAAGACAACCTATTAAATATTATTCGTAATTTAATCTTAGCTTTTAGATCTGTACCTCGTTTCAAGCCAGATCTAGTTGTTTCAACAGGTTCAGGCTTCTCTCTTCCTTATTTACTAATAGCCAAGCTTTTTTGTGGCAGTAAAGTAGTATTTGTCGAATCGAAAACGCGCTTTCAAAAAATAGGCTTACCCGCGTGGGTACTTATGAAACTAAAAGTACTTGACCTAATTGTCGTGAGAAGTAAAGCGATCGCTAATTTATACCCTGAAGCCGTCTATATTCCTGTTAGCGATAATCTTGGTGATAGCACCAAGCAAAATAGAGATTATAAACAAGCTTCCATAGTTACTTTTGATGAGGTTGCATTTATATTTAGTCCTGAACGGTTAGTGTTTTCCACTGCTAGAGAATTTTTGCTTGATTTTCAATCTATTTGTAATATCGATGAATCCTATAAAAAGATTGTGATCGATATGAGCTATACCACAGTTATGGATAGCGCAGGGCTAGGTGCTTTAACTAATTGCCTGCGAATGGCTACAACTAATAAGACTCAGTTGGCCTTGTGGAGTGTGAGTGATGCCGTTAGTGCTTTGATCGGACTGTCTTCTATTAGTAATTTGTTTATAACTGAGCCAACTAGCAATACTTTTAGATTTTCTAATTCAATCCAAAGAACCAAAGTCAGCAATATTACAATGTTTGGTTTATTGCTATTTCGGACTCAGCGACTACTTAAAAAAAATCCTGTACTCAGAATTTTCTATCCCGTTCTAAAGTTCCTTTTCCCCTTTATTGACATCGATCCTAGTGTGCCTGTCCATCCTTCAGTACGTAGCCCTATCAAGAGAATAATCGATATAATTGGTTCGTTAATTGGGCTCAGTTTTACTGCTGTTCTATTTATCCCGATCGCGATCGCGATTACATTAGAGAGCAAAGGTAATATTTTATTTGGACAGATCCGTTGCGGTCTTTTGAGCAAACCTTTCAAAATTTGGAAGTTTCGATCAATGGCAAAGAATGCTGAGCAACTTCAAATCAAAGTTGAGAATCAGGTTGAGGCAAGCTCTAATGTTACAGTTGTTGGTGGAGATGATACGACTGTAAGTGGCAAGTTTTTTAAGAATGCTGATGATCCACGTGTAACCAGAGTTGGTAAATTCTTAAGAAAGACTAGTCTAGATGAATTTCCACAATTTTGGAATGTCTTAATTGGAGATATGAGTTTAGTGGGAACTCGTCCTCCTACTTTTAATGAGATTAACTCCTATGAATTAGAAGTTGAGTATCGCGATGAGCGTTATACAGAATGGAATCGCCTAGATGTTAAACCAGGAATTACTGGTGTGTGGCAAGTGAATGGTCGCTCTAATGTAAGAACCTTTGGGGAAGTAGTTAACTATGATATTGAGTATCGTAAAAATTGGAGTATTTGGTACGATCTCAAATTGATTGTGCAAACTTTTATGGTTCTATTTGATAAAAAGAATAAGGCTGTGTAATCAAAAAGAACCCATATATACAATCCCACGAGGTTTGTGGAAGCGCATCCCTTCGGAGTGCGCTTCCACAAACCTCAAAAAACCACAAATGATTTACACCAAAGCATAAAATGGCTAAACCATTTTGCGCCATTTGCACCGCGAGAAGCGTGATGCAAATGGCTATATCGAATTCACGTCAGGTTCAAGCGCTAAAGCATTGTATCCTTTTAAACAATAGCTATATACAGAGAAAATTATGGAACAAAATTGGTCACAACTGCTAAAGCAGCTTATGGATAGACAAACCCTAGTGAGCGAACAAGCTACAGCGCTGATGCAGGGTTGGCTGGAAGGCGCGATCGCCCCAGAGCTATCGGGGGCAATTTTGACGGCTCTGCAATTTAAGGGGGTTGAGGCTTCGGAATTAGCTGCTATGGCGAATGTGCTGCAATCTCAAAGTGAAGGTCAAAGATTTAAAGATCAATTTGGTCATATTGTCGATCGCACTAAACCTTTGATTGATACTTGTGGGACTGGAGGTGATGGTGCATCGACGTTTAATATTTCTACCTCTGTTGCGTTTGTAGTTGCCTCTGCTGGAATTCCCGTAGCGAAGCATGGAAATCGGGCAGTTTCCAGCCGCTCTGGTTCAGCAGATGTCCTAGAAGCGATTGGGATTCATCTTGGCGCATCCACAGAAAAAATTTACGAAGCTTTGCCTGCGGTGGGAATTACCTTCCTATTTGCTCCAAGTTGGCATCCTGCTATGAAAGCAGTTGGTGCAATTCGTCGTAGTTTAGGAGTTAGGACTGTATTTAACTTGATTGGACCACTGGTCAATCCGCTTCATCCTACGGCTCAAGTTTTAGGAGTTTATAATAAGCAACTGACGCATACCGTCGCCGAAGCTTTGCGTTTACTTGATCGCCATCAAGCAGTAGTCCTCCATAGCCGAGAGGGGATGGATGAAGCAGGTTTAGGAGATCTGACGGATATCTCATTTTTATGTGATGGGATGGTAACGGAAGAAGCGATCGCTCCCCAAGAGTTAGGTTTGACTCCAGCACCAATTGAGAGTCTGAAGGGAGGTAATGTTCAGGAAAATGCTGATATTTTACGGGCGGTTTTGCAAGGCAAAGGAAGTCAAGCGCAAACTGATTGTGTTGCCCTCAATAGTGGCTTAGCCTTAAGAATTGGTGGAGCGGCAAGTACTTGGGCAGAAGGTGTCAGTCTTGCTTCTGAAATTCTCAAAAGTGGTGCAGCATGGTCAAAGGCAGAGTCATTAGTTGCATTCTTAAAATAATCAAGTGGCGGCGCGAAGAACCACCACTTGATTATTTTAACGTGAGTGCAATATAGCCATTTGCGCCGTGCGAGGCGCAGCGCAAATGGCGCAAAATGGTAAAAATGAAAGTGCGATTTTTACCATTTTGCGATTTCGCCGAATTCACATTAACTTTATGGAAATAGATTACATTGCTCTATTTGTGTCAGATGTGGCGCGATCGCTGATTTTTTATCGTGATATTTTAGGTTTTCGCTTTGACAAACCGGCCAAACCCGATGGTGTGGAGGGATACAGCGGCAGGCTAAAAATTGGTATTTATGATCGTAGTTGGTTGCCAAAATTATTTGGCGATCGCGGCAAGCAGATAATTAGTGGTAATCCATTTTTGCTATCGATGACCGTTGATGATCTTGATCAGGTTTATCAGCAAATATGCGATCGGCAACTTAGCATTCCAGAAAGTAAGCTATTTAATATTATCTCACCGCCAAAAGTTATGCCTTGGGGTCAGAGAATCTTATTTTTAAGCGATCCTGATGGTAATGTTCTCGAAATTGTCCAATTTAACCACAACCAATAAAACCAGAAGTGATTGGTGGCGCTTCGCGCCGCCAATCGCTTCTGGCTTCAAAACTTGCTTTGCTATAGCAATCCCAAATGGTTTGTGTAAGCGCATCCCTTCGGGGTGCGCTTACACAAACCTCAAAAATTCACAAACGATCTAGGACTGCCATATAGCCTTTTTCAAGCAATCGAGGTACAAAGGCTTGTTTCCCAGCCTAAGCGCGGAAACAAACCCTTACTTCATTAGACTGATAAACGCTATATATCTTTGGTATTTTGGAACAGAGAGTATATATTTGACCTTGGTTAAAACTTCAAACGTTTGTATACCTATGCCTACCCAAAACGATATCCCCGTTGCTCAAAGAGTTAGCGATCCGAATCGATCGCCCCAAAAGCAACCTGAAAAAGTTAACTCAATTTCGCGATCGCTACAGTCAGTTCCTTGGTGGGCATATGGTTTAGCCGTCCTAGCTTTTTTGTCACCAATTGTCAGCACCCGTATCTGGTTCGCTTTATCTACTAATTCTTCAAATCAACCTCAAGCAATTACTACGCCTGCTGAAAACTCACAACCCACTGTATCCGCAACAGCGCAACCGACATTGAGTCCCACCGTTGCAGCATCTATAACCACAACTCCTACACCTAAAGCCAATGTCAATGGCGAAAATCCAGAAGTTATCGCTAAAGATGCTGGCAGTCCACCAGATTTATTTGGTCATCATGCTTTTAGTGAAGCTCCTGCAAATAAATTACGCACTATTGGTAGAGCCGAAGATGGTTATGAAATTCGGCTCCATGAAGCAGCAGCAAAAAGTTACCTAAAAATGGAGGCTGATGCGAAGGCTGATGGGATAGATTTTGTAGTAATTTCAGGATTTCGGACGATCGCTGAGCAGCAAGAACTCTTTTTTGAAATCAGTAAACAACGTAACCAAACCCCAGCCGAACGGGCTAAGGTTAGCGCTCCTCCAGGTCATAGTGAACACCATACGGGGTATGCCCTTGATATTGGAGATGGTGCTGTCCCAAGTGCGAATCTATCGACCAATTTTGAGAAAACTGCTGCCTTTCAATGGCTAAAAAGTAATGCAGCAAGGTATGGCTTTGAGATGTCTTTCCCGCCCAATAATCCTCAAGGTGTAATGTATGAACCTTGGCATTGGCGGTTCGTTGGTGACGATGAAAGTCTCGCGACTTTTTACAAGAAGTCTAATCGTAGTAGTTCCTTTATTAAAAAACCATAATGTTTATGTGAGGCTGCTTTGCTGCCACCGTAAAAACTTAAGCCATAATACCAATTCACAGAAATGTCGCCACACTTCTGTGAATTAAAAACCAAACCCTGTAAGGGTTTTGAAAAAATAAAATGGCGTAGCCATTTTGTGTTTTGGGATAACTTTCTTTAGAGGGATGCAAAGCAGCCCTCACCAACTTCATAGTGCTGAATATCCAACACTTGGGTTTATTTTTGAAATTTGCCATGAATGTTAATGCCACGGATTTACTCGCGATCGCCATATTTGCAATTACGATGATGTCTTTAGTGGGGACGATGGCGGGATTATCTCCTATCGTCCCTAGCGTGATCGCCATTACTCTACTCAGCATGTGGGGTCTGGACATTGGCTTTTGGCAAGGAAAATTTGGAGCCTATGCTCAAGCTTGGCTAAGGGCGCGATCGCCTAAATACCGTGAACGAGTTTCTTATCACGAAGCGGGACATTTTCTTGTCGCCCATGTATTGGGTTTTAAAATTGTCAAATATGCGATCGCAGGTATTGTTGGGCGATCACTCGGTGAGATTTTAGCTGATGAGAATTTTACGGGTATCGAAGGTGGCGTAGAAATCGAAACTGCTGATGCGAGTAGTTCTGGCAATTTATCGACCAATTTATCTGCGAATTTACTTGATCGCTACAGTACTGTCTATGTGGCAGGTATTGCGGCTGAACAACTGATGTGTGAAGGTGAAACTGAAGGCGGTCTTGATGATATCCAACGCCTACGCCAAGCTATTTCCCACTTACCCAATCCGATGACTCAAGAACGTTGGGCGTTACTCAATGCTCGTAATTTATTGAGCGATCGGCGTTCTGTATTAATTAAGCTTGCCGACAAAATGCTCAGTGGCGCAACCGTCGAAGATTGCTGTCAAATCATTGATCAAGAACTATCTATACATAAGAAGTAAGAGCGTCACTTTGTGCCGCTCTTACTTCTATTTTTTGCTATTTGTGGCGTGCTTTGCACGCCGCAAATGGCAATATCGAACTCGTGTTAATTTTAACGGACATATCGGGTTTCGGTATAAAGGTCTAGTTGAGACGTTTCAGTTAACTTTAGGTTTTAAAGATTACTTTTGAGAGGTCGGATCCAACGCAGTGTTAGGCTGCGCCATGGGGATAGGTATCTGATTTTGCCGCGTCACTTTGATCAAAAATCTTAGGGCTTCATTAACTGCATCTGCACTAGAGAATATTTCTGCCACATCAGGGTCTAAACGTACCATTGCAGTGCCAAAACTCTTTCGCCCTGAGCCTAGTCTCCTCACACGCAAACTTTTTAGATCATATTCATCTAGAAGGTCGTCTTCCATTTCTAATTCAGCCTTCTTCATATGCTTCATGCTCCGATTTTGTGACTTCTCTTGCACTGATAATGCGAATTGAATTTCTTCTCTCAGTATACGAAACAATCAGTAAACGTCTTAGATTGGACTGACCAACAATAAGGTATCGAGCTTCTTTGTCCGAATGGTGTGAATCGTAGAAGTCAACGTAAAGGGGATCATCGAAGACGGTTTTCGCCTCATCGAAGGAAACTCCATGCTTTGCAAGATTTTTGGCTGCTTTATTTTTGTCCCACTCAAATTTCATTTAGCTGTTGTAGCAAGTTTTGCTGTGATCCTATTCCAAAAATTAGTCTTAACAACTTATCCCGTTTAGGATACAGCAAATATAGGGTATGTTAGCGTCAGCGTAACACACGAATTTTGAATATTGGATAAGGCGAGTTACATTTCATTAACGGGTTGAGTCGAGGGAGGCTATTAAGCCCCGCCCCTCTCAGTTAGATCCGTGCGTGCGACTTTCACCGCACACGGCTCCCGATATTCTTAGCTTTCACTTTTGCTCATGTGGATGTAATGGTGGCAAGATTCATGTAAAGCTACAAGATTTTCCTGCTTCCAATTTTGATGATTTCTATCTACATGGTGCAGATGAATTTTTTCATCCCCTAGGAATTTTAATCCGCAGGATTGACATGAATGGTTTTGCCGCTTTAGAGCTTTAGAAGTGTTGCTGTCATAGAGATTGCTGTTACGTTCACTCCAGTAGACTATATCTCCATCATAAGGAGACTTTGCACCTTTGACGTTGATATGTTTGTTTTCGGAGTAAGGCACATGAGGAAAGGCTTTTCGTATCAGGGCTTCACAACTCTGGCGATTTTGCTTAGTTTCCTTGTTAAACACCTTAAATGCACGATGATTGATGTGCCAGAGAGAGTTCCTCGCACCATTCATCTTGCAATATTTATGGTAGTTTCTCCAACCTCTAACCACAGGGGCTAGCTTTTGAGCTTTGACCGTTGCACCAATGTTTGGGTTATTGACGATGGCTTTAATCTTTTTACGGAAAGCCCTATAGTTTGCCACTGAGGGCGTACTACGAAACCTTCCGTTTTTCTGACACTTGAAATGCCATCCGAGAAAGTCAAAACCATCTTTCGTAGCAGTTATCTGGGTCTTTCGTTCGCTAACGTTCATTCCTCTTGACGCTAAAAAATCACTGATTCTAACAAGTATTTTCGCTTCATCGTCTTGAGGTTTGA
>JBJTVM010000620.1:0-5317 GCA_046081205.1 Pseudanabaena sp.
ATTATTGTAATTTTAAATATCGTTGGAGAATTAGAGATTCCCTTTGTATTTGGTGGTGATGGAGCATCTATTCTCATTCCCTCAAGGTTTATCCCAGAGGCAGAGCAAGCATTATTGGCTGTACAGAAGTTAGCTACTGAAGAGTTTAATCTTAGGTTACGCATAGGGATTGTCCCACTGGACGCTATTACATCCAGCTATGACATTAGAGTTGCCAAACTACGCATCTCTGACAACTATGTACAAGCGATCCTCAGAGGTGGAGGCATCAGCTATGCAACACGTTTAGTTAAGGATCAAGCAACAACAGACTTGTATAGTCCTAAATCCAAAAACTCCTATCCGATCGCCGATTTCTCTGGCTTAGAATGCCGTTGGCAAGATATTCCCACCCGCCATGAGGAGATTCTTAGTTTAATCGTTTTTGTAACGGCTCCCAGCCAAAGCCAAACTGATCTTCTCTATCGGGAAGTAATTACTCAAATTGAAAAGATCTATGGGCAGGGGACAGACTGTAGTCCTGTTGTATCCGCAAACTTACAACTTGCATTTAAAAAAAAGAACCTATCAAAAGAGACAAGGGTTTTTGCGGCATCTCAGGGGTGGCTAAAGCAGAAGTTGTATTTGTGGAAATTGTACCTGATTAATTTACTGGGGGTGATATTTATGAAATTTAATATTCAAATTAGAGGGTTTAATTGGGGAGATTATAAGCAAATTGTTTCCGAATCGACTGACTTCAAAAAATTTGATGATACCCTCAGAATGGTGATTTCAGGTAAAGCTAGACAACGCCAAAAATTAACTGAGTATCTAGACAAAAAGTTTAGGGAAGGACGGTTAGTTTATGGCTTTCATGTGTCCGATCGCGCCTTGATGACTTGCTTAGTGTTTGAGCGTGATGGTCGTCAAGTGCATTTTGTGGATGGAGCTGATGGGGGCTATGCCTTAGCAGCCAAAAACATGAAAGAACTGATGAAAAGCTAGTAGGGTGGGCATTGCCCACCCTACTAGTCAACTTACTTGCTGTATGTCTTAAGGCATCTTTAAAGCGATCGCATTGCACGGTAGGCTAATAGGTGTGTCTATAGCAAAAGGAAACCTCCCGTGCTTTTATCTAAAGGCTTTGAAGTGGAAATCTATACCTCTACACCTACGGGGGATGTGGTGGGCTTTAGCGATCGCATTGTGGCTAATCTCAATGGGTTTGTGCGCGAACCAGACAGTCGTAATGTCGAATACATCACGCCACCCTTTCACAAATATGAGCCATTGTTAATAGCTTTAGTGGAGCCGCGTCAGAAATTACGCAGCTATTTGCGATCGCTTGGTGATTACACTTTAATGCCAGGGAGTACGCTGGCTTTGGGTGGGGTTGATCGTTTTTATCGCTCCGATCCCCTGAATCCTTATCACACCTATATCGAGCAGACCTACGGAACTGATGTTGTAACTGCAAGCATTCATATTAATGTTGGGATACCTGATTTAGAGTTGTTAATCGCCGCATGTCGTTTGATTCGTCTGGAAGCACCGCTATATCTTGCCTTAAGCGCCGCATCTCCTTTCCTTGATGGTAAAGCAACAGGCTTCCATTCTTCGCGTTGGCAAATGTTTCCCAAAACTCCAAAACTAGTTCCCCTATTTAGCAGTCATCATCATTTTGTGGAATGGACAGAACAGCAATTACAATTAGGTACGATGCAAAATGTGCGTCATCTTTGGTCATCCGTGCGTCCCAATGGTGATAATCGTCCTTATAGCCTGAACCGTTTAGAATTGCGAATTTCTGATCTGGTAATCGATCCCGTTGCCTTGCTAGCAATTACGGCACTTTTAGAAATGCGCCTAAATCAATTTCTTGAAGCTGGAATTGGCTCATCCCTTGATCCCCTTGCACCCAATGCGACTAAGTTTACGCCCAATGAACTCGCGGCGATCGCTGATCAAAATGAAGTTGCCGCCGCAACTAGTAGCCTTGATGCAGTGTTAACACATTGGCAAACAGGTGAACAAATTACTGCAAGGGAATGGATTGCTAATCAATATGAAGAATTGCGATCGCGTGCCAAGGATAATGGTGTGTGGTGTTTTCTATCACCCTTGAAAAAAATTCTAGAACAAGGTAATGAAGCGCAACATTGGTTAGCGGCCTATAACAATGGACTAAGTCCGCGCCAAATCATGACTGATGCGATCGCTTCTGCGGAGCAAATAGATAAGGAACTGGTAGAGGCGTTGTTGCTGTGTTAAGAACTGATGTTACGTGGAACTCGGGTTATGAATTTCTAGCTGCTCGCACAACAGGGCAACCACGGGGGGATTGCCCCTACCTAAAATAATTGAAATTTGGGTAGGGGCTGTGGATGGTGCGTGCCAGCCCCGATCTTTCAACATTGCAGGAATTCCTTCCACGTAACATCAGTTAAGAATAGAGAGCGCTTTGCACTCTCTATTCTTGAGGTTCTAATTCAAAGTTAATGCGGTTATACAGAACTGATGTGGCGATCGCTACTTCAAATGATGCTAGGGCAATAGTTGCATCGTTTTCATATGCATTAAATATCCAGCGATCGCCTTCTTTATAAAAATGTTCGACATACTTACGATCTTGGGAAATGAGCAAGTATTCTTTGAAAGAGGGAATAGTTCGATAGGAGGCAAATTTGCCAGTCCGATCATAGCTTGCTGTTGATGGCGATAGAATTTCAGCAATCAAAATGGGATTTACTAAGGTATCTTTTCGTCCTTCTTGATATTCAAATGGTTCAGCGATAACCATTACATCAGGATATGTGGCTATTTCTTGAACTGGAATCCAAAGACGCTGATCGGTGACAAATATTCCATAGGGTTTGTCTTGGATTGCTTGATGTAAAGCAGCAAAGAAATTGCCAATAATGCGGTTATGGGTTGGGGTTCCACCAGTCATGGGAATAATTTCTCCGTCAATGTATTCATTTCTGGTCTCTGAAAGAATTTCATGCTCGAAATACTCAGTGAGGGAATATTTTTTTGTAAGGGTTAGCATAGTTACATTCTGAAGTTGAGAATACTTGGTAGGCGAGCGAAACACTTCACGAAATCAGGTTTTTAGGGGGATAAAACTAAGGCTTTGGGAATGGCGCTAATTAGTTTTTGAGTATAGGGTTCTTGGGGATTGGTGTAGATCGATTCGGCAGTGTTTAGTTCGACAATTTCACCTTTGTTCATGACCATGATCCGATCGCTCATAAATTTGACCACACCAAGATCATGGGAAATGAAAATATAGGTTAAGCCAAATTCTGCTTGGAGTTCCTTTAAGAGATTGAGAACTTGAGCCTGTACTGATACGTCAAGGGCAGAAACTGGTTCATCAGCAATGATTAATTTGGGATTGAGTGCCAAGGCTCTGGCGATACAGATACGTTGACGTTGCCCACCTGAGAACTCGTGAGGATAGCGGCGCATCGCACTTTTAGTTAAACCCACACGCTCTAGTAAATAGGTTACTCTCTCCTGCCTTGCGGTCGCACTACGATAGCGATGAAACCGTTCTTGATGACTGTGGACAATTAACGGTTCAGCGATCGCATCACCAACACTCATGCGCGGATTGAGTGAGCCGTAAGGATCTTGAAATACTACTTGCAGATCACAGCGTAATTTCTGTAATGCTTCTCCCTTGAGTTGAGAGATTTCACGTCCTTCAAATTTAACAGAACCCATCACGCCATTAGTTAAGCCCAAAATTGCTCTGCCTGTAGTAGTTTTACCACAGCCAGATTCGCCGACTAGTCCAAGGGTTTCACCCCGATAGACATCAAAGCTAATGTTGTTGACAGCAACGAGATAGCGTTTTTTAAGTCCTAAAATGCTGCGAATTGGGAACTCAATTCTGAGGTTCTGCACGGAGAGAATAGGTTCTTGCTTTTGCAATTCTGTTAAACGAGCAGCAGTTTCTTCGGGGGGAACAATTTCTAAATAGCGGGAATCACTCGGTTCTTTCTCCACCATCTGACCGTTCTGTATTTCCATAAAGTCGCTCACCGTTGGTAATAGGCGCAACTGGCGATCGGGCTGAGGTCGGCAGGCAATTAAACCCTTAGTATAGGGATGTTTTGGTGTTTGGAAGATGGCTTGGGTATCTCCACTTTCGACGACTTCCCCTTGATTCATGACGATCGCCTGATCCGCAATCTCTGCCAAGATCCCTAAATCATGGGTAATAAAAATCATCGACATCTGACGCGATCGCTGAATTTCTTTGAGTAACGCCAAAATTGTGGCTTGGACTGTCACATCTAATGCCGTTGTCGGTTCATCAGCAATAATCAACTGGGGATTGCAAGAAATCGCCATCGCAATCATCACCCGTTGCAATTGACCGCCCGAAAGCTCGTGGGGATAACGTTCAATTAATTGCTCAGGGTTGGGTAATTGCACTTCTTGAAATAGTTGGATCGTGCGTGCTGCTGCCTCCTGCTCTGATACTTTTTGATGCAACTGAATTGCTTCGATGATCTGATAGCCACAGGTAAATAAAGGATTGAGCGATGTCATTGGCTCTTGAAATACCATTGAAATGCGATCGCCTCGGTATTTGAGCATTTTCTGTGGTGACACGCGCACTAGATCAGTCCCAGATTCTCCACTGGGGCGAAATATTACCTCGCCATTAGTAATTTTGCCAGATTCCCCCAATAAGCCCATGATTGCTAAAGCTGTTGCCGATTTGCCAGAGCCAGATTCGCCAACGATGCCAAGGGTTTGCCCTTGGGCAAGGTCAAAGGAAATATTTTTGACCGCATGGACGAGCCCTTCATCGCCCCTAAAGCTAACCTGTAAATTACGCACCGAAAGCAATAAATCTTCAGTCTGGGCTGGAGTCTGGGCTAAATCGAGGGGTTGTGACATAGGTTATTGGCTGGCATATTGTTTATTATTATAGGAGCGTGCTTCGCAGGCTTTTATAAATAATAAACAATATGCATCTTCCCTATTCGCAACTTCCTACGCCCGATCGCGATCGTGCTGCTTTTATTGCTAGTGATGCAGTGGTGATCGGTGATGTGCATCTTGGCGATCGCGTGAATATTTGGTACAAGGTGGTGATTAGGGCAGATGTTAACCGTATGGAGATTGGTTACTGCACGAATATTCAGGATGGGGCAATTTTGCATGGCGATCCTGACCAGCCTCTAGTGATTGGAGAATATGTGACCATCGGACATCGGGCGGTGATTCACTGTGCAGAAATTGGGCGCGGTTGCTTGATCGGGATGGGGGCGATTTTGTTGGAAGGGGTAAAAATTGGGGCGGGGAGTATCGTGGG
>JBJTVM010000621.1:0-7409 GCA_046081205.1 Pseudanabaena sp.
GCTTCGCGCCGCCTCTCATTATTTGGGTTTTATGTCCTAACAAGAATGGCGACAGCTATACAGATTTGCGGTGTGCAAAGCACGCTGTAAATAATGAAAAATGGCAAGAATCACTAGCGATTCTTGCCATTTTTCGTTTTCATCAAACTGATGTTAAATGATGCATGAGCTTGCTCCCAAAAGAATAACGCTCCCATGCACTATAGCGATTTTCATTTTGCCTACGGCAAAATGAAAACTCAAAGCCCTGATTATGCTTGTATTTGGTTTTCAAATATGTCTGCACTCATTTGAAAATAATATTAGCAACTGCGATTGATGGTGGCTGTATTTGTTGAAGAGTTTGGCATAACATATCATACAGCATTAGTAATCGACTGATGCAAAGCCAACAAAACTTCGGCTCTAGCTGTATCTAAATTGTCTAAATCTAGACTCAGACAATCATGCAAATTTAGATTTGCAAATCGATTTTGAAGCCAATTAATTTCGGCGATCGCTGACTTCGTAATCAGCAATATTGGCAAACTTGATAGTGTCTCTAACTGACTAATATTTTCTAGACACTCTAACAAAACCTGATTATCTCCATTCAGCAAAAATAAATCTGGTCGCCAAATTTTGGATAGTACATCCCCTTGAGATAAGTCTTCCGCCTCTAGTACACTATGCCCAAGATCATTAAGTAATGCAATAACTCCCTCTCCCAGATTTTGGTTTAGGTATAAGAATTTGAGAGCTTTGGGATTTGTCACATAGTTAGGCAGAAAGACACTCAATTCGGCAGCTTTAAACGGCTTGATCAATATGCCGTCAGCTTGATGTGAATTAATTTTGGGTTCATCAGCTCGTTTCATCATCACCACGCGGATATGTTGGGTCACCGCATCTCCCTTAAGTAGGGCAAGAACATCCCAGCCTGACAGCATCGGTACATCTGGACTTAACAAAATTAGACAGGGTTGCAAACGCCTCGCTTTTTCTAGAGCTTCAGTTCCTGATCGCGCAATTACTACTTGATAATTAAAATCCGCTAAAGTATTTCTCAACCAATCTAAGGTTTCCGTGGAAGTTTCTACCACTAATACTAAGCGTCCATGGCTAAGCTCCATCCGTCGCTCAAGCTGCTCAAGGTGGACTTGATCGTGGTTTTGACTGGTTTCAGGTGGCAACAAAATTGTAAACTGACTGCCCACATCGACCTGTGACACAAAGGTAATATCACCGCCATGTAGACGCGCTAAGTGTCTGGTTAAGAGCAAGCTCGACCCAGTACCTTCAAAGCGTCGCGTCAGGACATTTTCTACCTGTTGAAATTTTTGAAATACTAAACTTTGTTTCTCTTCAGGAATACCAATCCCTTGATCCCACACTGTGATTGCCAGCCAACCTTCCCACCACCGCACCGTTACCCCTATTTGCGGAGGAACAGATGGTAAATCATCAACTAATTCCGATGGAAAAAAACTAAATTTAAAAGCGTTAGAAAGCAAATTTACCAGCATTTGCTGTAACCGAGTTTCATCAGCATAAATTGTCTGTACCGTGGGATCGATATCTAGATGTATATCTAGTTCCCAACCTTCTTCAAAACTATAGTTGCGGAAAATCGAAGAATCCTGTTGAACTAACTTCTTCGCTTGCTGAATACTTTTTTGGCAAATATCCTTAACAGAGACAGTCTCAGCATATAGTTCTAGTTGCCCTGATTCGGCTTTGGCAAGATCAAAAATGTTATCAATTATCGAAACTAGTTGCCGACCACTTTGATGAATCATCTTTACATAGCGACTCTGACGTTCATTAAGTTCGCCAAAGGTATTGTTGCTCAACAAGCTTGCTATCCCAATTACTGAGGTTAGTGGCGTTTTTAGCTCATGGTTAATACAGGTCAAGAATTCGTCTTTGACCCGACTCAGTCCTGATAGCTCTTGAGCCAAATTTTTTTGAGCGGTAATGTCGTAAGCGATCGCCAGATCTAATCCTTGCAAACTACCTTGCAAAGCAACACTAATCACTTGCCATGTATACGATGCACCGTCAGTAGTACAGAACTGGTGAGTTATGGGTAGCTTTGGCTCAATTACTGGGGAACTATCATTAATCTGTTCCTTAGCTGTAGATGTATTTGTGACATTACTATGATCAGCATCATCTTCTGACAATATATCAGCCACAGCATTGTTAGGTAAACTTTCGTACAAGCTATTGCGCCATGCGGCATTCATCCCCACAATTGCGCCGTTATGATCGCTCACCATCACAGGCAGGGGCAACTGATAGATCAAGGGCAATAACAATGAGGATATAGACGGACTTTGCTTTTTGTCTTCTTGCACTAGCGATCGCAATAAGCTTGGCACTTCTAAGAGTGCGGCAAATTTGCCATTGCTATCTACCAAAGCCCAAGTTTCTGCTGAATGACGATATTGTGAGATTCTTTGCAAAAAATCGGCGATCGTCATGGCGCTCGAAATGGCAGGCAATGGCTCAAGATCGATATTTTCTAGAGCGATCGATGGCGCAGAAAATGTACAACCATCAACTGATTTAGCTTGCCAATTTAATATACATCGCGCATTAAACAAACCCTGTGGCAGATCGTTTTGATCTAACACCACAACATTAGACCATCCTTTTTGAAGAAGGACTAACGCTTCAGCAGTATCAGTGGGTAGTCGGCAAATTGCTACTATCGACTGTCCATATATCTCTAAAGACTGATTTAAGATGAGAGAGTCCATATACTGAAACCCTTTCGGATATGTTTAATAAGTGGTGTTTGTCACTAACAGCCTATAAATTTTTATATATAGTACAATCATCAATTTCACATGATTTCGCTATTTAAGTGCGAAAATAAAGCTTAAGATAAAACTCAAGCCATTACCAACCACCAATAGCCCGTGCCTGTTCTGTCCAATCTACAAGTATGCTGTTTGGTGGCTGAAGCTAATGTCAGCCAAACCAAATCTACTCTCGCAAATTACTTGCCAGAGGATCGATACACCATTACGGTTGTTTCCGAATTAGAAGCACTTGTAAATTTATTAACAACAACTCAAAATGCCCAAGACTGCCTAGTTATATTTAAAAATGTGATCCGTGATGTCGAGATTGTCATTGATCGTCTTGGTATGTTGAACATTTTCATACCAACTATCCTAGTTCTAGAAGATCTTTATGAACAAAGCGACCCGCTCTATGACCAAAGCGAATCAAAGGACTTTTATCGAGCCAGTATCAGTATCAATTTTGATCAGATTCAAGACTTACCAACAATTATCGATCAGGCGATCGACACTTTTATCAAGATTTCACCTCAAGTTAGACACCAAGTCTATGTCAATATTCCGCACAATGAGGCTTCTGAATCTTTAAGTGTCCAACAACAGCGATTAGCTAGAAAGCTTAATGAAAGATTGGGGTATTTGGGGGTGTATTACAAACGCGATTCACGATTATTTCTCCGTAACCTATCACCCGAAGATAGGAAAGAATATATCGATCGCTTAAAAAACATTTATCGGTCAATTATTCTCGAATACTTTCTAGAAAAAAATGACGAGCTAAATCAAAAGATTGATGAATTCGTTAACCTCTCTTTCTTCGCCGATATTTCCGTATCGCAGGTTCTAGAAATTCATATGGAGCTGATGGACGAATTTGCCAAGCAATTAAGGTTAGAAGGGAGAAATGATGAAATTTTACTAGATTATCGAATTACGCTAATTGATATGATCGCCCACCTATGCGAGCTATATCGTCGATCTATTCCACGCTCTTAGCTGGAGCTTCAATTTTTTTAGATCTCATTAAGCTTTTTTACATAAATATTCACAAGATTAAATCTGCTTGGTCTATTTTAAATCTTGAAACTCTGTCTATATTGTGACTAAACTTTAGTTTGTGTCCCATCTACTGCTCATAGTAAATGCAAAGATTTATTTTCTAGAAGTTTAAGAGATACGTTATAAATAGCCGACGCAACCAAAATTAATGAAATGATTCGTAAAACCTACGTCCTAAAACTCTACGTCGCAGGCAACACGCCAAACTCGGTGCGGGCGCTGAAGATGCTCAACGATATCCTTGAGAAAGAGTTTCAAGGAGTTTATACATTGAAGGTCATTGATGTGCTTAAAAACCCGCAACTAGCTGAAGAAGATAAAATCCTTGCTACACCAACCTTAGCAAAGGTTTTACCGCCACCTGTTAGAAAAATTATTGGCGATCTGTCTGATCGAGAGAAAGTATTAATCGGACTAGATTTACTATATGAGGAATTAATTGGCAATGACTAGCCCATCAATCGATAAAAATAACGATAACAACGATATAAAAAGACAAGAGCTAGGTGTCCAAAAGTTACGCACCATGATCGAAGGGTTGGATGATATCACCCATGGGGGGTTGCCAAAAGGGCGATCAACGCTGGTTAGTGGTACATCTGGTACTGGTAAGACCTTATTAGCAATGCAGTTTCTCTATAACGGCATTACAGGACTAGACGAGCATGGCGTATTTGTTACCTTTGAAGAGTCACCATCTGACATTATTAAAAATGCTCATAGTTTTAATTGGGATCTCCAAGAGTTAATCGATCAAGGTAAATTGTTTATCCTCGATGCTTCTCCTGACCCTGAAGGTCAAGAAGTAGTTGGAGATTTCGATTTATCAGCTCTAATTGAACGCATTCAATATGCAATTATCAAATACAAAGCAAAGCGAATCTCCATTGATTCGATGACTGCTATTTTTCAACAATATGACTCTCTAGGGTTAGTTCGCCGCGAAATCTTTCGGATTGTCGCTCGTCTCAAGTCTTTGGGCGTAACTACAGTCATGACCACTGAGCGCGAATTAGAATATGGACCTGTAGCAAGATTTGGGGTAGAAGAATTTGTTTCTGATAACGTAGTTATTTTAAGAAATGTCCTTGATGGAGAGCGTCGCCATCGGACTGCTGAAATTCTCAAGCTGCGTGGCACAACCCACATGAAGGGCGAGTTCCCATTTACTATGACTGCTAAAGGCATCAACATCTTTCCTTTGGGTGCGATGCGACTTACTCAAAAATCTTCTAATACTAGAGTTTCGTCTGGCATCACGACCCTTGATGAAATGTGCGGCGGCGGCTATTTCAAAGATTCGATCATTCTTACCACTGGGGCAACGGGTACTGGTAAGACCCTAATGGTCAGCAAGTTTATTGAAAACGGTTGCGAAAATGGTGAACGAGCAATTTTGTTTGCCTATGAAGAGTCTCGCCAACAGCTTACACGCAATGCTTCATCTTGGGGAACTGATTTCGACAAATGGGAAAGTTCTGGTCTATTAAAAATTATTTGTGTTTATCCTGAGTCGTCTGGACTAGAAGATCACCTACAAGTGATTAAGTCAGAAATTGAAACATTTAAGCCATCTCGTATCGCGATCGATTCCCTCTCAGCTCTGGCTAGAGGTGTCAGCAACAATACCTTCCGTCAATTCGTGATTGGCTTAACAGGTTATGTCAAGCAAGAAGAAATTACGGGCTTATTTACGAATACAACTGATCAATTCATGGGTTCGCATTCGATTACCGAGTCACATATTTCGACGATTACAGACACCATTATTTTGTTGCAATATGTAGAAATTCGTGGACAAATGTCACGGGCAGTCAATGTGTTTAAAATGCGGGGATCGCGCCATGACAGCCGTATTCGTGAGTACGTAATTACTGATGAAGGCGCACAAATTAATGATTCGTTCCAAGGATTTGAGCGCATTTTGAGTGGTTCACCAACGCGGGTATCTGTGGATGAAAAGTCGGAGCTATCACGGATCATTCGCGGTGTTTCCGTTGAGCCTTTAGAATAAACAAAGGAGCGCGTTGCGCTCCTTTGTTATTAGCAAATTTTATTAGCAACCTAGAGATTCGCGCGTATCCACTCCTGTTTTCGAGTTTGTGCCAGAGGCATTGACGCAAAGTTTCTTTAATTGCTGTACATCTAGCAGGGCGTTGGTGAAGTCTGCGCCTGTAACATTTACATTATCAAAGGTAGATCGCAACATATTGGTGTCAGCTAAGATTGCGTCACTCAGATCGACATCTTTAAATCTAGTAACGTAAGCTATTCCTGAGCTAAAGTCGCTCCCATGTAAATTCGCTCCATCTAGTAAAACGCCGTTGAAAAGTGCGCCGCGCAAATCAGCATTAGTAAAATTCGCATTTTTTAATGTCACACTTGTAAATTCTGCTCTAATTAGGTTTTTACCAGAGAAATCCTCGCCTTCAGCTTTATTGAGGATTGATCCTGTAACACTGGAGGAACTGGCGGCCTGTACTGGCAAAGGGCTTAAAAGTATGACTGTTGCTAAGATAATGCTAGTAATGAATCGCCAATATTTCATAATTTACTTAGGATAGTTTAATATAGTTTTTCTTTTGTTAATAACTATTAAATCTCAATTATGGTCAGCCTTGTTAACTAAACGTGAATTCGATATAGCCATTTGCGCCGCGCTTCGCGCGGCGCAAATGTTGCAAAATAGTAAATTTACTATTTTGCGCGTTCGTTGAACTCACGTTAAATTAAAAAGGCTTCCAATCAGGCGATCGCAGCATTTTAAAATGTTCGAGACGTTGATGGAAGTAACTGTAATCAAGCCTGCTGTGATTATGCACAATCGACCATTTGACACTAATTGCCCAAGCCCAGATCTGCGCGGCTTGCATCAAGGGTTGTATACACTTTAATTCGATTTCTTGAAGGGGTTGGACGGATTGATAACCCTGCAAAAACGCTTTACGGACGCTAGGGCTAATGCCTGCTTTCAAAGTCACTTGGAGAAATTTGGCAATATCAAACGATCGCCAGCCATACCCACATTGATCAAAATCAAAGAGAGTAATTTCATTGGTTTCCGTAAAATGCACATTGCCACTGTGAGGATCACCCCAGCAGACACTCCAAATAGGAAATTCTTTGGGTAAATGGTGGATTTGTTCTTTGATTTGGGCGATCGCATCATTCATGTAAGATCTGGCTGAACTATGCAAAAACGGTGACAGATCTCGTAACGAGTCATCTAGTAAATATTCGAGCGTCAAATGGGGGCGATCAACATGGCAGTGAAAATTTTGGGCTGTATTGTGCAGTTTAGCTAAGGTTTCCCCTAATCTTTGCGCCTGTACTTTATTTAGATCCCCAACAGGAACTTGACCTGTAGCGTAGGTAAATAATGATGCATAGCGTTTGCCTTCAAGCGCAGGAATTTCGATCGCTAACTGCCCATCATTGGTGGTGAGAGGATAGGCTACAGGAATATAATTTTTGTGCAAAAATGCTAGTAATTCAAGTTCAAATTCGATTTCGGCTTTAGATCGCCAATGGGCATGGGAAACTCGCAATACATAACGG
>JBJTVM010000622.1:0-9115 GCA_046081205.1 Pseudanabaena sp.
TTTCAAATTTGGTTTTATGTCCTAAGCAAAACTTACATTGCTATATAATTACGACATTGTGGGTTTAGTAAGGATGGGCGGCGCTTCGCGCCGCCCATCCTTACCTATGCATTACCACATTGTGAGAAGATTTAGCAGTAAGAAATCCAGTTATGTTTTCGGCTAATACATCAACAATATAGAGCAATGAGATATCTGCTGCGTCGCTTTTTTGCTTGGTTTGCGATCGCCATCATCACACTAACCACAATACTTGCCTGCACCAATGGCAAAACCATCAATAACGTTAATAGACTGGGGATTAGCGATCGCACCGATGAGCGTATCGTTTTAGGCACAACCAGCAAAATTCGTACTCTCGACCCAGCCGATGCTAACGAATTTTTTATTAGCAATATTTTTTACAATACTCTAGAACGTCTTTACACCTACAAAGAAGGCTCCAATGAGATAATTCCGCAACTAGCGGCGGATATGCCCAAGGTGAGCGAAGATGGCTTGACTTATACCGTGCCAGTGCGGACAGGCATCAAATTTCATGATCGCACCAACTTTAATGCCTACACGATGAAATTCGCATTGGAACGCTTCATAAATTCTAAAGGTGCGCCAGCATATATCTTGAGTGACGTGATTGCAGCTATTTCTGCACCGAGTGAAACAGAACTAATTTTTAAGCTCAAACAACCTTTACAGTTTTTCCCAAAGTTCTTAGCTTTTACAGGTGCAGCAGCGATTTCACCACAGGTTTACAAACATATTAAGGATGAAAAAACAGGCAAACTACTATTTTTACCTGATAAATTAGTAGGAACTGGGCCCTATCAAGTCACCCAGTTTGTCGAAGGTAGTTACCTGCGTTTAGATACATTTCCCGATTATTGGGGTAAAAAGCCTGCAAACAAAGGATTTGATATTCAGTTTTTCTCCTCTAATTCCAACTTACTCAATGCATTTAAAACGGGTGCTGTCGATATTGCATTTCAGACCCTTACACCAACTCAGGTCAAAAATCTAGAAATTAACGCGAAACAAAATGGCTGGACGATTGCCTCAGGTCAAGGTGCAACCATTTTGTATATGGTACTAAATACTCAACAAGCACCACTAAATGACGTGCGTGTGCGTCAAGCATTATCTGCGGCGATTGATCGACCTCTTCTAGAGTCACGTATATTTCTTAATCAGCGTGCACCACTATATAGCTTAATTCCTAGTGCTTTTAAAGAGTCTAAGCCTGTATTTGAACAAAAATATGGGGACGGTAACGGTAAACTAGCGCGGCAATTGCTGGAATCAGCAGGATATTCTGACGATAAACCTGCCCAAATTTCGATTTGGTATTCCCCAAAATATGGTGGTAACGGTGACTTAATCGCTAGTACGATGCGGGCATCAATTCAAAAAAATGTAGGCAAAATTTTACAGGTTAAAACTGAGCGTGTAGACAATACTGTTGGTTATGCTTTTTTGGATAAAGGTGTATATCCTGCTTATTTACTAGATTGGGTTCCTGATATTCTCGACCCAGACAACTACATCAAGCCATTTTTAGAATGCGAAGAAACCGAAGGCGATCGCTGTACAAAAGGTAGTAGTCAATTTCAAGGCTCTTTTTATAACAACTCAGAGATGAATGAGTTAATTGCCAAACAGCGTAAAGAGCGGGATGAAGTTAAGCGATCGCAAATCCTTAAAGAAATCCAAGAAATCTTGGCTAGGGATGTACCTTTTATTCCACTCTGGCAAAATAAAGAATACGCCTTTGCCCAAAAAGGATTACAGGGAGTCAAAATAGAACCAAATCAACAACTGCCTTACTGGAATATTTCCAAATAGCAAAAAGCAGCCCTTGATGAGCGTTATAACAATTCAAAGAAGTGTGTCGACACTTTTGTGAATTGTTATGAAATGATTTTTCCAGAGTTATAGATCGTCAGTCATGTTGGGAAATAAAAAGCCAAAAAGCAAGTGACGGCGCAAAGCGCCGCCACTTGCTTCAGTGACTATAATTACTGGCTAGTTTCACTAATCGTTAGACGATAAGATGCGCGATCGCCATTGGGCGTACTAATCCAGATTTCATATTTTCCTGCCATCCAAGCGCCTGATAGCTCGGGGCTTTTACCACTACGACAGTAAATCCCATCTGGACCTTTGACCAGTAGAGACAAATTCTGATCTCCTGACACTTGCAATGCCAAAAAACCAAAGTTTCTCTGTACCGTCAAAGTATGATTTGGCGTTTGCTGCGTCAATCCTTGGCATTGCCCATTAGCTTTACCAGTAGCAATAGATGCTAAGGGAATATCTCCACCCGCACTACCAGTATAGACTTGAGGATCAGGTGTAAATTTGGGTGCAATTGGCTTCAATACTTCTTGGCTCAAGGCTGGCGATACCGCCATAAGCAATGGTATTAGAGCAAATCCCAGTAAAGCGATCGGCTGTTTCAAGAATTTCATTTTTGACGTATTTCACTCAATAACAGGGTATAGAGAAAGGGCTGATTAATATTTTTAGAACCAACCCAAACTTGGTAAGTACCTTTAGGCATACGACGAGAGGCTTGTGGGTTGCGTCCACCCGACTCATCATCAGCACAGATCACAATACCGTTTGGTCCTTTAACTAACATAGTTGGATCATCATTGATATTATTGGTATGAACCAAAAGATCTAGCACAGGAAAAGTTTCATTTAAAACAATTGTGTGGTTTGGCTCAGCGTTAGCAAACCCACGACAATTATCAGCAATCCCTGCAATGCTGGCAATACTGACATTGCCGCCCCCATTTCCATTTAAAGGCTTTGGATCAGGTCGAAAATTTCGATCCAAGGAAGTAGTGCTTTGAGCTAAACTAGGCGCGGCGATCGCCAAAGCTGCAATAGTTGCCAAGGTTCCCCAACCTAGCTTAAGTTTGGAGTACCCAATTTTAGAAACGTTCATACCTGACTCCATGTTGGATGCATTAGTTTAGATGCATTATTTGGGATTCATTTCATTTAGGCATTATGACCAGACTGATGCCAATTTTGTTCCTAAAAACAATTTTATAGCGATTTTTGACTTTGTTACAGCGCTTCGCACTCAAACCCAAACCAAGAAAAATTTTGAAAGTGTTGCAAAGCAACACTTTCAAAATTTTTCTTGTGGTTCGCTTGATCGGTAATTGCTGTAAGTAATTGCAACTCCAAACTTGGCAAGTATATCTAGGGCAAATCAAAACCCAAAAGAGAGAGGACGCGGAGCGTCCTCTCTCTTTTGGGTTTTGCGTCTTAGGCAAAACTTACATTGCTAGCTATACATCCTCTTCACATAAAGCAAAACCTATTTAAACTGATTTGCATATGTAACGAAATATTACAGTATTACTGTCATGACGGCATAGAACCTTGACAGCAAAAATATCTACCTGTAACTTGATTACATACCCGGGTATTCAATGTTCTTAACCACTATGCAAGACAAGCAAAAGGTAACTTTTTATCTCCCCGAACGACTACATCAACAGCTAAAGATTCGTTCTGCTATTGATGGCGATTCGATGTCAGACTTGGCTGAGAAAGCGATCAGTTTTTACTTAGCCCATGCAGATATTGTCGAATCTTCTGGTATTGGGCATACCCATCAAACCTACAACTGTCCGAGCTGTTCTCAAACTGTTGTAATCCGTGATGGTGAACTGCTGGCAATCGGGGGCAATCGCATTCAATCTTTACCTGTTACTGTTGGCAAGGCTGACAGCCCAGATGAAGAGCTAGTTTCAATTAGTTAGAGTAATTATCTACACTTCCTAGATTTTTTCCTGTAGACAAGGTGAGGACAGAGGCATAGACCTCGGTATTACTATATGCAAGAGCAACTTAGCATTTTAATTCAAGCCCAATATCCCTTGATCTACCTCAACACACCAGAGGAAGAAAGAGCTGAAAGGGCAATTTCAAACATATCTGAATTGAAGCCAGTACGTCGTATGTTCACATGGACTGTGACCCATGGCATCGTTGAGTATGGACAAACCACAGGAGCATCGCAGCATAATACCGAATCTGCGGAAGCAGCTCTGAAATGGATTACACGCGCTGATCAGAAAGACCCTGCTATTTATATATTTAAAGATATACATCCTTTCTTGGATCATCCTGTAACTGTTCGTTGCTTGCGTGACGCGATCTCTAACTTTAAAGGCACCCAGAAAACCATCATTTTGATGTCGCCAGTTCAAGTTATTCCTGTTGAATTAGAAAAGGAAATAGTTGTACTTGATTTTCCTCTGCCAGATATGAAAGCGATGGAAGAAGTACTCGATCAACAACTTGGGCAGGTTCGCGTTAAGAAAGTGTCATCTGAGACTCGCGAAAAGCTAGTCAGAGCTACATTAGGTTTAACCCAAGATGAGGCAGAAAAAGTCTATCGCAAAGCCCAGGTCACTAACGGCAAACTCACCGAAGAAGAAGTCGATATTGTTCTTTCAGAAAAGCAACAATTAATCCGCCGCAATGGCATCCTTGAATATATCGAGGATGAAGAAGATTTAGATGCTGTTGGGGGACTCGAAGAACTAAAGCATTGGTTGCAGCAGCGCTCAAATGCCTTTAGCCAGAGAGCCAGAAATTATGGACTACCTCAACCAAAAGGGATGCTAATTCTTGGTGTTCCTGGTTGTGGAAAGTCCTTAATCGCCAAGACAACTGCTAGGTTGTGGTCACTACCACTAATTCGCCTTGATATGGGGCGTGTTTATGATGGCTCAACTGTTGGCAAGTCAGAGGCAAACTTACGCAATGCTCTCAAAGTTGCTGAATCAATTTCACCAATGATCCTGTTTATTGATGAGCTTGATAAAGCGTTCGCAGGGGGAGCAGGTTCGGCAGATTCCGATGGTGGTACATCATCACGGATCTTCGGTACGTTCTTAACATGGATGCAGGAGAAAAAGTCACCTGTATTCGTGATGGCTACTGCCAATCGTATCGAAAAGTTGCCTGGAGAATTTCTGCGTAAGGGTCGTTTTGATGAAATTTTCTTCGTTGATTTACCTAACGGTGAGGAACGTAGGGATATTTTCAAAATTCATCTATGTAAACGTCGTCCAGATGTTGAAAAATTAGACAGGTTCGATTTTGAACAACTATCGAAAGTAAGCGATGGTTTTTCGGGGGCGGAAATTGAACAGGCAGTAATTGCTGCCATGTATGAGGCTTTTGCCCAAGATCGGGAGTTTACGCAGCTAGATATCATTTCGGCTGTGAAATCCACGACTCCCTTATCACGCACGATGACTGAGCAGGTTGCTGCTTTGCGTGATTGGGCAAGGATGCGGGCTAGACCCGCCGCTACTTCAGTCGCTGAATATCAGCGTATGGAGTTTTGAAAAGCTTATCCTGCTGTTTCGTAGTCAGCAGGCTTAAGGCTAGATTCTAAAGAATGTCTTATTAAAAGACAATCTATCTAGCAGCTAACATAGGAGGAAGAACCACCAACACTCTTATGTCTCCCGTTCGAGTTAACAGTCAAGTTCACATTTATTTACAGGAGCAAAACTATTATGTCTCATTTCAGCACACTTCGCACAAAAATTACTGATGCCGAAGTCCTCAAGTCTTCTTTACGCGATCTAGGTATCAGTGTCAAGACTGAAGCTGATGTTCGTGGCTATAACAGCCAACGCATCCGTGCCGACATTGTGGCAACTCTTGAAGGTGATTATGATTTGGGTTGGTCTCGTAATGCTGACGGCTCATTTGACCTAATCGCCGATCTTTGGGGTGTCGCTAAAAAGCACAATCAGACTGAACTGATCAATTCGATCAACCAGAAGTATGCTGTAAACAAGGCTCTAACTGAAGTTAAGCGTCCTGGACTAAGCAATGCCAATGTCAAACTCGTATTGCAGTAAGGTGTCCAATCTTGCGAGTTAATTATGCAAACTAACAGGCTTGCCATCCTTGGCGAGCCTGTTTTTTGCTTAGAAAAGTAAAGGAGCGCGTACGCGCTCCTTTACTTTTCTAAGCAAGCTATATAATTTCTATACACCATGAGAGCTAGACAATGATTGTGGCAACAAAACCTCAACCAACATGGCAGCAAGCGACTTGGGATGATTATGTAAAGCTGCGCGATGACGAGCAAGGCGATCGCTATAGGTTATTTTTTGACACCCAAAAATTGTGGATCGAAATGGGTGCAGAAGGAATTAATCACGTTAAATTTGGCGATTTGTTTGCAATGCTTTTGCTTGTATGTGCAACAAAATTTCCTGACATCAAATTAAGTACGTTTGGTGGTTGTCAGATGGAAAAGAAAGGAACACGGGCTGTAGCTCCCGATATTGTTGTGTATGTTGGTGACGATACACCAACATGGAAGATTGGACAGTCGCGATTTATTGATTTAGAGCAGTGGCGATCGCCTGATCTAGTTGGTGAGATTGCGGATACGACTTTAGCGATCGATTTGGATGAAAAGAAGCGGGTGTATGCTGAACTAGATATTTCTGAATATTGGGTGATTGATGTCCGCGCTTATCGACTATTTGCGTTCAAGTTAGATGAAAATGGAGTTTATGAACAATGTGAAGTCTCTCAAGTCTTACCAGATTTGGCGATCTCATTATTAGAAAAAACCTTGGAACAGCTAACTACCAAAACTAATACTGAAGCCGCAATCTGGTTTTCACAGCAAATATAAAGCCCTAAATTTTAGTTGCTAGCCTTGCCATCACCTCAAGTTTAGGTTTTTAATGTAGAATGATGATACATAATTTTTCCTAAATCGCCCCATGGAAATTGCGATCGCTCTACTGCAACATTACAGTTTTGATCTTGGTGGTTATACCATTAGAGACTTGAATCGTGCATGGGGAAGTTTTAAGCCTGAATGGGTACGCCAAGCTGTAATTGAATCACTGTTTCAAGGAAGATATAAAGCAGTTTCTGTTGATCATATTTTGCATCTATGGGAACGCAAAGGGGAACCAAATTGCCGCTACAACCGAGAATTTGAGCGTTTAGTTTGTGGTGATGTAGCCGTAATTTATGAAGATCGGATTTTTTACACTCCTCCTCATACTTCCAATCGTGAAACTGTGATCGCTGAAATCCCTCCATTTAAAGCTATCGAAGAGTCAAATCCACCACTTCCATTTCCGCGCCGCTCAATGATGGGAACTGCGAAGATTGCTAAAGCTCCTATTCAAATTGCTGAATCCAAACCTCAAAAATATCCTAGTCGCCTCACCACACCTTCGGGAATGACAGTTACTACAAAAGTTTATTCTCCAACTTCAGAAACTGAATATTCTGAAGTCTACCGCTCCGCTTATGAAAATATGACTTTACTTGCTGAATCTTCCATGTTTGTCGATAAGTTGCGATCAATGTGTAGCGATCGCTTAGCTCTTCCAGTTCCTGAAATTGTCGCTGACATTGATAAAGTCGAGGTCCCTATTGAGAATTAGCTTCGAGCAATCCAAAAGAGTAATGTCGGTGCGAAGCACCAACATTACTCACTCGAAGCAAAACACAAAGCGGCTGAATAATTTAAATCTATATGTAATTCAGAGGCAATTAGTTTTAGATTCCAGTTTTGAATTCGCAAAGTATCACCCACATGACGCTCTAGCAGTAGAGTCACATCCACCTGATCAAGAATATTGGCAATACCTTCTCCTGTTGCTTTACCATAGGCTTCTTTGAGAGTCCATGCTTGATAGAAAGCTAAGTACTTATCGCGATCTCCTAAGTTGCGAATAACTTTCTGTTCTGAAGGTAAGAAGTAACGCTCAGCAATACTATCAACATCACATTGAGAATTAATGAATTCCAAATCTATACCTATCTCATCATCACTACACAATGCATAGATTGCTAAATCGTGGGAATGCGATAGATTAAAATGAAGCCCGTTGAAATTTTGAATGTAGGGTTTGCCGCGATCACTATACCCAAACTGAATTGCTCTTGGTTCACAGCCTAGCCTTGACGCTAGAATTTCTCGTAAACTCCCTCTTGCGGCGATAAAATTGCGCTTGAGATATTCACGTTTGAAGCGATCAGCACGTGATCGCTCATCTTCTGAGAGGATCTGCCAAAGGCGATCGCATTCAGTTTGTGCAATATCTAGCCTAGCTTGATAAAGTTGTAAGTCTTGAGACATGATGACCAATTGACAATGGCGAGATCGTGCCAAAATCTAATAATAGCAAAGCAAAAAATGGCGCAGCCATTTTTTGCTTTACTTAAAAAAAACTTACTGAGCTTGGTTTTCAAATCACAAAAGTGTAGTCACACTTTTGTGATTTGATATAAACTTTTTGAACTTGAGATGGGATTAGAAAATCTATGAATTTGCCCCTAGTGATCGGCGCATTAATAGTCTCTTTGCTGCTGTTGTGGTGGTTGCTGAGCGTCATTAAAGCTAGCTTCAAAACTGCATTTTTGATAGTTGCCGTGATTTTTTCAATCCAAGTATTAACTGGTGTTGGGCCACAGCAAATTTTTGCCCAAGTGGGGCAATGGATGGGTGACTCCATGGGAGGTTTAGGAAAATGGCTCCAGAATTGGGGAGACAAGGGCAAAGTTGATCCAGATCCTAAAAAACAATCAGTAATTTGGGTGATGGAAATAGCGATCGCCTTGATTAACCCATGAAAATAAAAGGGGATGCAAAGCTTCCCCTTTTATAATGATTAGCCCCCTGCGATCGCAGGAATGATACTTACTTCATCACCATCATTGAGGGCTGTATTAGCCCCATCAAGAAAGCGAATATCTTCACTGTTGACATAAAAATTAACAAAACGACGGAGATTACCCTTCTCATCACAAATGCGGGCTTTGATCCCTGGGCAACTAGTTTCCAGTGAGTCAATAATTGCTTGAACAGAATCGCCAGTACACTCGACAGTGGCTTGATTATTGGTCAATTGTTGCAATGGAGTGGGAATTAAAACTTTAACAGCCATATTTTTGGATCAGTATCAATTCAGAGAAATTTAGACTTAGATTTTACCCGATCATATATAGCGCTCCTAAATGAGTTGTGAGATTTTGAGTGTTGTGAGAGTGCACCCCTTCGGGGCGCACTCTCACAACCTATTTAGGATTGCTA
>JBJTVM010000623.1:0-1781 GCA_046081205.1 Pseudanabaena sp.
GTTGGCTTTCAAAAAACCGATTTTTATAATGAGAATTGCTGGTATAAGAGTTTTAAAAAGACAAAATGGCGCAGCTACTTTGTCTTTTGATATTAGAGAAGGAGCAAAAATCATGAACTTTCAAACTATTGATCTGAGTCCAGTCATTACTTTAACTCGCGAAGAGTTCATCAAGCTCTGTGCAGCAAACCCTGAAATGAAACTTGAACGAACTGCTAAAGGAGAATTAATCGTTATGTCCCCAACGGGTGGTGAAACTGGTAGTTTTAATTCTGATCTCAATGGTGAACTCTATGTATGGAACCACTCATTCAAGCAAGGAAAAACCTTTGATTCATCAACAGGGTTTAGTTTGCCGAAGGGTAGCGATCGCTCTCCCGATGCTGCATGGATATCTCTCGCAAAATGGGAATCACTTGCTCCTGAACAACGCAAAGGTTTTTTGCCCCTTTGTCCTGAATTCCTGATTGAGCTTTTGTCACCTAGCGATTCATGGAAACAAGGACAGTTTAAAATGGAAGAATATATGGACAATGGCTGTCTTTTAGGATGGTTAATCGATCCAAAATACAAGCGTGTTGCCATCTATCGTCAAGGACAAACCGTTGAAGTTTTGGATAATCCCAAAATACTCTCAGGGGAAGACGTACTGCCAAATTTTGTTTTAGATGTTAGCCGCATATTTGGCTGGGACTAGAGTACTAGCCCAACTCCCAAAAAGCGCCGCAACATCACTTTCTTTTTTGCTTTACTGGCGCTATTACTGCATAAAAAATTCATGTTATCATTGAATTAACGTATCTCTTAGAGTTACTATGCAACCCACACAAGCACCAATCAAGAATACTGCTCCACAACCGCCAAATATTACCTCCACACCCATCAGTCTTCCCGATCATAAGCAACTACCAGAGTCAGACGGAACCTTTGTGAAAAATTTTCAGGAACACCCACAAAGTATTGTCTTAACTAGCTCGATTGCTCCAGTATTAGAAAAATTACATCCCGATGGACGCTACTGCATTGGGCAAGATAGTGGCATTTACTGGCGACTTATGGAACCACCTGAACAAGGAGCCGAAGCCCCAGACTGGTTTTATGTTCCCAATGTATCGCCACTTGTTGATGGTGAATATCGCCGTTCCTATGTGTTATGGAAAGAATTCGTTGCCCCCTTAATTGCCATAGAATTTGTGTCTGGTAATGGAACCGAAGAAAGAGATGCCACACCGCCTAGCGAAAAGGAAAAGGCAGGAAAATTCTGGGTTTATGAGCAAGCAATTCGTATTCCCTTTTATGCCATTTTTGATGCATGGAGAGACAATCTTGAGGTTTACCATTTAGTTGATGGACGCTACGTCAAAATGCATCCTAATGAGCGTGAACATTTTGCGATCGCGCCAATGGGCGTAGAACTTGGGCTGAAATTAGAGGACGGTGTATCTTGGTTGCGCTGGTGGGATAGTTCGGGGAATTTGTTACTAACTGGTGATGAACGGGCTTCACAAGCTGAGGCAATCGCCGATCAACAAAGGGCGATCGCTGATCAACAAAGGGCGATCGCCGATCAAGCGAGTTTAGCTCAACAACAGGCTGAGGAAATCGCTGAGCAAGAGCGTCAACAAAAAGAAAAATTAGCAAATTATTTAAAGTCTATGGGAATAAACCCTGATGAAATTTAAAGGTAGTCCTAAAAAGAAGTATAGGCGGCGAGAAGCGCAGCCTATCCTTCTTGTTAGGACTACCAATTTACAACAATTCCCGATCAAACGAACCACAAG
>JBJTVM010000624.1:0-2470 GCA_046081205.1 Pseudanabaena sp.
CCCAAATCTGTTAACTCCTCAATTAGGTGAGATAAATCTAAGCGATCAAACTGCTCCTGACGCAGTAAATCTGATTGTTGATGCGCCCAACTATAAAAGTCAGCTTCATACAATTTGTCACTCATGTTGACTCTCCATTAAGTCAAAATCTCTCGTAAATTTTCAGCCACACGACTTTGATTTTCTTTGCTCAATCCATAATACAAAGGAATACTAATAGCGCTGGCATAGTATGTCTCTGATTTAGGAAATTCGCCCCACTTAAATCCAATGCTTTGGTAATAAGGCTGAGTATGAACTGGAATATAGTGCAAATTTACACCAATACCAGCTTGACGCAACTCTTCAAATACTTGTCGATGAGTTTTACTAATTTTATCAAGATGTAAGCCAATTACATATAAATGCCAGCTAGATTCGGTATCAGGATGTTGATAGGTTAAAGTAATCGACAAATCTTTTAGTAAATGATTGTATCGTTGTGCTAAGAACTGCCTTTTAGCAATAAACTCATCCAATCGTTGCATCTGACTTAAGCCCAACGCTGCTTGGATATCAGTCATGCGGTAATTAAAACCTAGCTCTAGCTGTTGATAGTACCAAGCACCATGAGATTCTCCTTGCATTAAATCAGGATTGCGGGTGATGCCATGCGATCGCAACCGCAGTAATTTTTCATATAGATCCTCGCGATTAGTTAGTACCATGCCCCCTTCACCTGTAGTGATAATCTTCACAGGATGAAAGCTAAATACAGCTAAATCTGAATATTTACAACAGCCGATCGCTTTGCCTTGATACTTACCACCGATCGCATGGGAGGCATCTTCTAGTACATGAAATCCATATTTCTGGGCTAGAGCCGCGATTTTCTCCATATCACAGGATTGTCCCGCAAAATGTACAGGTACTAAAACTTTAGGCAAACATCCTTGCTGCTCAGCCCCATTTAACTTCTGAGTCAATTCGTCAATACTCAAGTTATAGGTAAGCGGATCAATATCCACAAAATCAACCTTAGCGCCGCAGTATAAGCCGCAGTTTGCTGAAGCGACAAAAGTATTTGGCGAAGTCCAAAGATAGTCCTGCTCACTTAAACCCAAAGCTAAACAAGCAATATGTAGAGCGGCTGTTGCACTAGAAACTGCGATCGCATACTTAACTCCACAATAGTCAGCAACGGTCTGCTCAAAACGTTCAATAGTTTTGCCTTGAGTTAACCAATCAGAATGCAATATCTCTACTACTGCATCAATATCTTGTTGGTTAATATCTTGTCTACCGTAAGGGATATAAGAGGTCATACTGCAAAATCCTGATCGACATGGACTTTAATCAATTTTCTCAATTCATCAACAGTCAAAAATTGCTTATTCTGACCAGAATTATAGCTAAAGCCAGCCTCAACCATTTTGGCCCCACTCTCACAATAGCGATCGATCAGATCACCATTCACTGGCAAGATCGCATAGTACTCACCACAATCAACTGTTGTAAAAGCATCTGAAGTCGTAATCATTTCTTCATGCACTTTTTCACCTGCCCGAATTCCCACAATGAGCTGCTCACAATCAGGAGCGATCGCAGTTGCAACATCAGTAATTCGATAAGACGGAATCCGAGGCACAAAAATCTCACCTCCCCAAGCATTCTCAATCGCCCACATCACCATGTTTACTCCTTCTTCTAAAGTAATATTAAAGCGAGTCATCTGCGGATCAGTAATTGGCAGAACTCCTTCATGGCGCTTTTGTAAGAAAAAGGGAATAACGGAACCCCGTGAGCCCATAACATTTCCATAGCGCACCACGCTCAAGCGCAGATCTCGCGATCCTTTGATGTTATTAGCTGCAACAAATAACTTGTCTGAGCATAACTTTGTTGCCCCATACAGATTAATTGGAGCTGCCGCCTTATCAGTTGATAGAGCTACAACTCTCTTTACCCCACTATCCAAAGCAGCTTCAATGACATTTTCTGATCCTAAAACATTTGTACGAATAAACTCGATCGGGTTGTACTCTGCTGTAGGCACTTGTTTCAAAGCGGCGGCATGAACTACGATATCGATCCCTTCACAGGCACGAGTTAGCCGCCGCACATCACGAATATCGCCAATAAAATAACGTAATCCTGAATGTTTGGCCTCTGAAAATTGTTGAGACATTTCAAACTGTTTTAATTCATCTCGCGAATAAATGACTAGACGCTGAATATTAGGGAGTTTTTGGAGAATCAGTTCTACAAACTTTTTACCAAAAGAACCAGTACCACCAGTTACCAAAATTGAGCTTTTTTCACCAATTTGCATGAGGTTCTAAAATTTTGTGGACACTAGCATAAAATACAGTACGTTGTTCTGAAATACGATCTAAGACTATGTATGAGTTTGTTAGGTGGAACTCTCAACCATAGTCAAAGTTGATTAACACTTTCAGCAAATATAAAATTTAAAGCACCCATAAGCTCT
>JBJTVM010000625.1:0-2286 GCA_046081205.1 Pseudanabaena sp.
GCTTCGCGCCGCCACTCATAGTTTGGTTTTTGCTTTTCTATATTAGCGATCGCATTTGACATAAATCTCAATTTGCGAGATTATGATCAAGCTGATAAATTAATTAGTAATTTTATTAGTAATTTTTTGGGGCTATAGCGCAGTTGGTAGCGCATCTCAATGGCATTGAGAGGGCCAGCGGTTCGAATCCGCTTAGCTCCATACTAAAATAGGGAAAGTGCAATGCGCTTTCCCTATTTTGTTGGGACAAGAAATTATGTATCAACTCATGTCTAGTGCTGTAGCGGCGATCGCCGTTTTACTCGCTGCTAGTCCAACTCAACCAGTCAAAGCCCAAACCCCACCAATCCGTGCTTACCAGACTAAAGCGACAGCGATCGCCAGAGATGCTCAAATCCTAGACCAGCAGCAAAAGGCGCATCCAAATAGGTTTGACCTCAACAAATATCCAATTACAGACAGCAATGCGACCCATTGGCAAGAGTCTTTATGGGCGATCGGGGTTTTAGCGCTAGACAAAAGCTATGCCGTGCAAGCCCTCGAAAATGTTTTAAAGATGACCACAGCCGCAAATCTCAGCAATCCGCAAATGGGGGTCATTGATATGGCGATGCAGGTAAGCTTAGAGCTATATACGCTTAAGCCTGAGGTCTATGGCAAGCTGCAACCACATTTTTTACGCACAATTAATTCCAGCGACGATTCGCAATGGGTTGCGCTATCTTTAGCGGCGATCGCTAGATCTGCTAATGCAGACCCAAATCAACTCGCAAAACTCAAACTAAAGGTACAGCAACGCTTTCCTAAATGGCAGCAAGAACTCCATCTGCGCGTTACATTGCAAAACCTGCCTAGCGATCGCCCAGTATCAGGCAAATCAACCTTAATTCCCAATCTTACGGATTTATTAAAATGGCAAGTTGCACCTCAACAGGCGCATATGTATGTTCTTTGTCGTCCTAATCGCGATGTTTTATGTCTATCACTAATTAAAGATCGCGACGGTAAATTTTTAAAACAGGGACAGCAACTTTGGTCAGTGCCATTATTACTTCAGTCTGTCCGCAATTTGGACTGGTACTTTACAAATGGTCGCACACCTCAAGGGCTATATCGAATGGAAGGAATCTCTCGACAGCCTGATGATGAGTTTTTTCATGCCTATGGACAATTTTCGCTAGTGAATTTATTTGTGCCTTTTGAGGATGGCGTGAATGCTTTTTTACCAAATCAAAAAGGGAAATTCACAGGTAATTTACAAGCCTATCAAGCTCTTTTACCGCCAACATGGCGAGATTATGCTCCAATGCAGCAAACCTTTTGGGCGGGTAATGTAGGGCGATCGCTATTTCGGATACATGGCAGTGGTGCCGCGATCGACTTTTTTCGCAATAAAGATAAAGTGGTCAATCCCAAAAACTTTGACTGGAATGCCACCTTGGGATGCCTCTCGGCTTTGGAAATTTACGATGATCGCGGCAGTTTAATCAAAGCTGATATGCCCAAAATTTTAAATGCTTTAAATACAGTTGGCAGAGGCAAAATCGAGGGCTATCTCATCGTTGTCGATCTCTCCAGTGAATCGAATGAGCCTGTCACCATTGCCGAAGTTGCTAAGCTTCTCAATTAGTCATGGGCTATCATTTTGCTGATCGAGTGGCGCAAGGCGATCGCGAGAGAATGAGAGAATTTAGAATTTATTGAGACGGTTTTGCTGTACAAGTTTTCCCTACTTAACCCTCTTTACTCTCGCCGATAAATTGTGGCTGCGTTGTGAGGTTTGGGCGTAGCATTACCGATTGGCATCGCAATGATCTGCGTAAATGGTGACGATATTCTTGCGTATAAAATTCGCTAAAATAATCCGATGCGAACTGACACGATCTTTTTTCAGCTATTTCAAACCTTTGATGGCTTGCTATTTGAGTTGGTGGGATTACCACCCGAAACAGCAGCAGGATATCGCTTTACTTCTGTGGAAATTAAGGAAAAAGCCTTTCGCTTCGATGGCATTTTTATCCCAGAAGCATTGGATAAAAATATTTGGTTTGTGGAGGTGCAATTTCAAAAACGTGCCGAATTTTATTGGGAGTTTGTTGGCGAGATATTTCGGGAGCATCTCAGTTTGGCACTAAGTAATTATACCCCACATTCCGCTCGTAATGGAAGGTTAAAAATATTTAAAACGAGACAATAAGGGTTTCAGCGATTTTCTAGAAAATTAATGATATTAATTCCTATTAGTACATTACTATTTAAAGTGTTAAGATAATAATATTTTTGCGA
>JBJTVM010000626.1:0-7451 GCA_046081205.1 Pseudanabaena sp.
TTTGTGGTTAGGCGAACCAAAACCACAAAAAACTGCTCATTATTTTAAGAATGCATCAATTTTAGTAGCTTCCTGCAAACTCCGCTTGATGCAATCGCCTAAAGCAACACCGCCAATAAAGTTGGCACTCACATACAACCCTTGCGATTTTTGTAATTCAGATTCCACAGTAGCAAGGCGGTCTAAATGTCCCATCTCATATTGAGGGATGGCTTTATCCCAAACATGCACAGCGATCGCCTTCGGTTCGGCTTTTGTATCGGGGCGCAGGATCGTTTTCTTAAGATCTTGATGTACGGCGGCAATGATTTCCGGTTCAGAAAGCTTAGCTAAAGTAGGATCGAGCGTACCACCGATAAAGTTTAGTAACAGTTGCCAACCTTCAGGGGCGCGTCCAGCAAATAGACTGGATGCCCAGATTGTGCCTAGGGTTCTCACGCCTTGAGTGCGCGGAATCAGATTGCCAAAACCTTTCATGTCACAGACAAATTCGCTCTTAGGATAAGCCAACACCACACAGGCTACAGTCGGATAAAAAATCTCGTTTAAGGCTTGGCTAGCTGCTGGCAGATAGTCTTGCAATAGTTTGGCAGTGACATAGGCAGGTGTACTGAGAACTACCGATCGTGATCGCACCGTTTCTTCACCTATGGGCGTATCAAACTTAGAAATATAGATTTCACCTTGCTTTTCTAGCGATCGCAAAGTCCATTGCTGCTTGACGGCTGTACCCTGATCTCGCAATTTCGCAGCGATCGCCTCAGGCAACATCTTAATCCCTTGCCGAAATGAACCCAATTCCCCAGCTTTAACCTTAGGGATATTGGGATCATTCAGCTTTTGGGCTTTACGTTCCTTTGCCGAAAGAATTGCGCCTGCAAGCAAACCGTTATAGCTATTTTCTAAGCGAAAGATTTTAGCAAAAGCAGCCTTAGCGCTGAGTCGTTTAGGATCGCCTGCGTAGACACCTGAGATAAACGGTGCCACTAATCTTTCCACCGCTTGTTTGCCTAGTAGTCGTGAAAAGAACTGATCAACGGATTCTTCGTCAGCCATTGCGGGACGCGCAAAGCCGATCGCTCCCAAAGCCAGACGAATTTTGCCACCCCAAGTCAAAACTTTGGAGGCGATCGCTGTCGGTGGACTCATGGGTAAAGCGTTTAACTTGCCATTGAGAAAGACAAAACGGGGCAATTTGCCATCAGCTAATACCAATTCGTCCTTTAGTCCCACCTGCACTGCTAGACGCAACAGCTCAGGCGCAGGCTGAAAACTATTTGGACCCTCTTCCCATAGATAACCTTCATCGTTTTTAGCACTAGTGATTGCACCGCCCACTCGATCCTGTGCTTCTGCAACCAAGACACGATATTTTTTGGCGATCGCTAGTTCATGGGCGATCGTTAGCCCTGATATTCCTGCGCCAACAACAAGAACATCTAAGGGTTGATTGGTTTCAGAGGAGGGTGTTAGGGACATAACTAATTTGAACCGCTATAGGGAGTGCTGAAATAAAGCGTTTAAATACACTTTGGCAGTACTGCGATAGCTATGGGATGCATTGTAAGATGTGCCATGGCGATCGCTACCACCATTTTGTAACAAAAACAAAGACAAAGCTGCCGCAAATACACGATCCTGATCCCAGTCAGGATGTGATTCTAGGTAACTTTTGAGGGTTTCGTGCAACTCTTCAGGAATCTCTGCCAATATACTGACGGTCATACTCATGCTGAAACCTCAACTCTTAAGGAAGTTTGATAGAAGTGACACAACCATTTTTCAGCGGTCGGGCTTTAATTGTGCTTGCAACTGTTGTTCTTGTCAACGTAACGAAGTATTGAGTATTAATAAAAAACAAGTGAATTGAATTTGATAGAATCAGCATTTTCAAGTGATTTAGTTTACCTATCTTAACAATAGAGAGCTTTCAAAAGTTTTCCCAAGTGAAATGCCCGCTCCATTAACGAATCCTTAACCAGTAAGGCGGCAGTATTTCTATCTTTAAAAGTGCCTGTGGAAAACTAACCGCTATCTGTGGAAAAAGATCCAATATCTGTGGAAAAGTCTGTGGAAAACTTTTGGGGAGCCAATTTGAAAACTATTTTTTTCTTAATATTTGTGATGATTTCTCCACCAGCAAAAAACGACAATTTACGCTAATTTACGTTTTTGTAATGCTAATGACTCAGCCAATTTTCGGGAACTACAATCAGTGTTGTGCCTTGTCGTCTCAAAACAATCACTTTTTGCTGAGCAGCGATCGCAATTTGGGGATTATCACATTTTGCTTTCCATGAACTGCCTTCATAGTTAACTCTTCCCGTTTCGCCTGCGGGGATTTCTGTAAGTGTCACCCCTTCACTCGCCTCTTGTAGTTGACGCGAGTCCTTGGGAATAAATCGCCGTGAAGCAACTACTAACATTGCCGAGATCAGCATCCAAGCAAGGACTTGCAAGGCTGGAATCGGCAAAAACAGCGCAATCACTCCTACGAGCAACGCGGCTAATCCCATCGCCCCAGCAATCAAGAAAGTTGGCAATGGAACTAACAACTCAATAATGCAAAGGGTAATCCCGATCAGTAGCCAGACTTGATTAGGTAGTAAATTCATTGCTCACCTGACTTATCAGAACCTAACATCAATACTTATAGACTTTATCAGGCTAGTGAAGTACAGGTTTGTTTCCTTTCTTTTCCCGTTATCTTTTTATTCCAGCGTAACCGTCAATTTCCGAGATGGCGGCTCAGTTTACATAGTGAAATAATAAAGTAATCAGCCTAAATAATACCTGATATTGTCGGGCTAACACACCATTTGGGTGATTAGGCAGAATTTTTCTGCATAACAGTCCATATAGGGTAAATAGCTCGAATTTTTCTGTATAACATCCCGTATAGGGTGATTAGACAGAAATTTGACTTTCAGCCTATATCGCTTATAGTGACATTAGACAGAATTTTTCCGTCTAATACATAGTTATGCTGTTTGTGTTCCAGGTGGTGGCAGTAGTTTGAAAACTCTGGATAGGACTCAGCACACAAGATTGTGTCAAGCACCTGTTAAGTAGAGCAGTAGAAGATTGGCAACCTCTTGCTCAAACTGGATGTTGCTCACAAAACTTGGATGTTCAATCACGGCTGAGTGACACAACGATTCAACCGTGCGGCTCAAGATGAAGATAGTCATTTCAAGATTTTGAGGATGAATACGATCGCTCCACCGTTTAAGGTATGTCCCTAACAATTTTGCAATACGTTCATCTACATTCTGCATTTGTTGTAGGCGTTCTGATCTCGGAATCTCCTCATTGAGTACTTGATGCAGACGCGGATTGAGCGCATGGGCAGCAATAACCGCTCTGACAAGTTCAGGGATGGCAACCTCCAGTGGTGCATCGAATAAATCCTGCAATTTTGATTCCACTAATTCAGCGATTTCATTAGAATGCTGCTCCACCAGAGCAGCCATTAAAGATTCCTTATTTGGAAAGTACTGGTATAACGAGCCGATACTAATTCCTGCTCGTTCTGCAATGCGATTCGTATTGGCTTTATCGTAACCTTCCTCAGTCAAAATGTGAGCCGTTGCCTCCAGAATAGCCTCAACTGTCACACGGGAACGGTCTTGCTGGGGAAGTTTACGGGGAATTGTGGAGCGTTTACGTGACATCGGAATTCCTTCCTCAAATGCGAGTTGCTAGACACGAGTGATTACTCATATTATACGAGTAATCACTCATATTTGAGCAAGGCACTATGAATTTATCTCAGTATCGCGTTTTCGTTTGTACGAAACAGCGTTCTGCAACCGATCCAGAAGGCTGTTGCTGTAACGCAGGTGCATTGGAGATCTATCAAACTTTTCAAGCGGAAATTCAGCGGCGGCAATTGGGCGATCGCGTCGAAGTTCGTCGATCGGGGTGTCTAGATCACTGTGAGGCTGGAGCAGTTGCATTAGTCTACCAGCCTCGTCCAAATGAGTTTACTTGGCTGCCCACGAAGTTGCGGCTGAAATTACAACGGTTTTTAACTCCTCAACGATGTTTGTATGGTCATCTGACTTGTGCGGATGTGCCTGCAATCGTGGACAGCCACTTTGTTCAAGGACGCGCACTAAAGCGCTGCCAAATTTCCAACTATTCATAGATTAAGAGGCAATATGACAACAACTGCAAAAGAGCTAAATCATGTCTACTTCATGCTGGTTAAAACAACAAATACTTGGCTGCAACTTTCGCCAAAAGAGCGATTTCAGTTTCTTGAAACAACCATTTCACCAATTCTTCAAAAGCATCCGGCTGTGAAGATGCGGTTCTTTGATTCTGAAGCGTTTTCAGGACATTACACCGATGTTCTGATGTGGGAAGCCTCTGAGGTGAAGGACTATCAATTTCTCGTTGAGGAGCTTCGAGAAACACTATTCTGGGGAACGTATTTTGAAATTGTTGAAATCGTTCCTGCTATTGAAAACGCTTATACTCTTTACTACGAAGTCGAAGCTATCACGAGTCATAGCTAAAAGCACAGCATAACAATCCTGGTGCAGCGGAACGTGTCAGCCTTCTTCGTTGAGTTCGATAAGTGATCTGCGTCCGCTGACCAGGGTCGTTATATCGCAACTGCGGAACAATTATAAGTTATAAGCCAAAGGGAAAAATATAATGAGACTTATAAAGTACAGAAGATACCGAAATGTTATATTTTATGCAATTGGTTTTATTTTACTGGAGATTATATTTATATGTAGACCGCGTTTGTTATTAACCGATGAAAGATTAAGTGTAATATGGCTACCTAATACTATCAGGGCAGTAAGTTTGCTTATCTTCCATAGCGGATTATTTCTTACTTTTTTTCTGGTTTACTTTCGAAAAGGGTATGGAAGAGTTGAGAAGTTTATAGATGTAGACTTAAAAGAAAAGGCACATTTTACAAATCAAGAATATCAAGAGAAACATATCTGCGGACACCCAGACCAGATTATTTTTTCTGAGGGAGATTCAAGATCATCTACGGCAATATGGGGAGGATTTTTATTGTTGTATATAATATTAGTATTACTGAGCAAAAATGTGGCTATCACAAAATTTATTATTTGTTTAGTAATACTTATTGTCTTTATTCCTATCATATTACTTTGCAGCAGAGAAACCCAGCTTATTTTTCATAAGTCAAAAAGGGCATTATATCAATGGCGTAAACATAGGTGGTTCCCTTTCCTGAACAGATGTATGAGTTATAAATATGAAGATATTCAAAAAGTATGGTTGACCTGGGATATGGAAGTGTCAAAAACCGCAAAATATTATTCTATTTTAAAAGTAAAGATTAAGGCGCCTTATGTAAAAGACCTTATTTCCTACTCAGTAGATACCAGTTCTTCTGCAATAGAAATGGCAGAGTTGGAAGAAACCTTCGAGCGCGCCAATCGCTTGGCAGTATATGGCAAGATGATCCAACAAGATATTGAGAAATGGGATCGGGATCACGAAGGTAAACTAGATGCGGTGGATATTGATGACGACGGGGACGAAATCATGACGGCAGTGGATCAGACCCAGAACAACGACGGGGATGGGGTGGTCGATCTCGACATGGACATGGTTGGTGCGATCAATGCGTGGGATGCCAATGCGAACGGAGACGGTATAAAAGATGTAAAGATAAAGGGTTTGCTAGATATGCCAGTTATAAGTGATTTCGCTAAGGGATTATATATAGCATCTCTTATTAATCAAGAGATGAAGTCTCCTTTGAATGAGCTGACTGTTTATGAAGACGGCGGTTCAATGCATTTTATGTTTGTTTTTCTTATTTGGTTTGGTTCTGGGTGTTTAGTACTTATAGTGTTCGTTCTATTAACTCTATTATATGGGTGGTTTTAGATTAGAACGCTATGCGTATAACAAGTCAATGCACCTGACTTTTTCCCGCCGCTTCGCTCTGGGAAAGAGCAGGTGATTTCCAGCGTTATGCCGAAACCCGATATGTCCGTTAAAATTATTTTTTTAGCCAAGATTAGACACTCAAAAATGAATTGATTCGTTGATCTTACTTTTCCCGTTATTTCATTATTCCAGCTTAAGCGTCAATATTTTTAAGTTAGCGCAAAGCTCTGTAAAGTGTGTCAAGAGAGTATGGCAAGCCTAGGGTTTCATACTTAACGCTTGTTCTAATTGCTCTTCAGAAAAAGAGGTCACTAGATTTAATGGTAGACGATCGCGGCTAATAGTTTTCGCATAAGCAGCCGTAAGATAATCTCGGAATTGGGACTGGTTTGAGAGATAGGTTTTAAAAAATGCGACACTTAAAGACTTAACGTAGGGATGGGCAAAGCTAGGATCGGCTCCAAGTAGTGATAACGGAATATTAAGTACTCCTTTTTCACTTTTCTCTAAAAACGAAAAATGTGTTGCTTGGGGAACGATCGCTAAATACTTATCAGCACCCTTGAGCCAAGTAAATGGAAACAACTGCTCAGGCACAGTTGGAGCGATCGCATCATTGCCACTAGCAAAGATCATCACAGGCAAATTTAAAAAGCGCATTCCCTCACGATTAAACATCGTACTACCACCAATGGGATTGAGGGTAAGAATTGCCTTGACTCGAGAATCTTTTAAATCATCGTCTTTCGGCTCCAAATTGATAGCTCGACATTGAACTAATTTAGATAAATTAAATGAGGTTACATTTGGTTCAGGAACATCACAACCAGCTTTGATGCTATCAAAATTTAATCGCGCACCACCCAATGCCAAAACTGTATAGCCGCCAAGGGAATGTCCAATCAAACCAACATTTTGCAGATCAAGGCGATCGCTCATATTAGGCATATTCTGCGATTGGCGTTCGAGATCATCTAGCAAATATTTGACATCGCGTGGTCTGAGATAATGATCGCGAGGATTAGGAGATTTCCCAAAACCACTTAAAAACGCTCCAAAATCTTTACTGCCTGTCCCTGGATGCTCCAGTATAGCTACTGCATAGCCATGGGAAGCTAAATGCTGCGATAGATAGGTAAATGTATCGCGATTGGAAGCGAGTCCGTGGGAAATAACAATTACAGGCGCAGGTTTTACAGTTCCTTGAGGAGTATACAGTGTTGCGCTGATGGTCATTTCCCGCTCTGGGTTTTGAAAGGTAAATTCTCTTGTTTGCCAAGAAAATTCCCCTTTAGTAGCAATTTCATGGGTTGGGATGGAAGTTTTACTGATGGCGATCTCATTCTCAGATTGCTGTTTTAAAGCAGCGATCGCTAATTCCTTGCGATACCTAAGTAGTGATAGTTCTCTATAGGCTTCTAATCCTAGATTTAAATCTAATTCAATTGTGGTCAAGGGAAAGCGCCGCAAAACATTAATTGGAGTCAGTCCTTCAGGGCTTGCGGCTGAAAGAATCATCGCAGATCGTAATGCTAGCAACCCATTTTGATAACCATCAC
>JBJTVM010000627.1:0-7021 GCA_046081205.1 Pseudanabaena sp.
AAAAGACTCGCTTCGCGAGTCTTTTACTGTTTTGGCTTCTAGAAAGCGTTTGTAGCACGAATCCTTTCTAGAAGCCAGTTTAAAATTAACCCGAACTGAGGTTAAGTAGTACAGGAGATTTTTTGAAAGCGCCGCTTACAAAAAATCTCTTGGGGTTTAATTTGGCGCAAAGCGCTGCAATTAACAATCTCAGTAAATCAGATCTTTTTTGGGTTAGTTTGCTTCGATTCGCATTAAAACTTGACCATACTCAACTGGTTGAGTATTTTCCACTAAAATTTCTACGATTTTGCCAGAAGATTCTGATTCAATTTCATTCATGAGCTTCATCGCTTCGATGATGCAAACTGTGTGACCTTTTTTGACAATATCACCAATCTCTACGAACGGAGCCTCATCAGGAGCAGGAGAACGATAAAACGTACCAACCATCGGTGATGTGATCTCGATGAGTTTTTTGGAGGGAAGGGAGTCAGCAATTGTAGTAGTGTGCGTCACAGGGCTTGTAGCCGTATACTCAATCGCTGGTGAGTTTACGGCAGAGACGACCGCAGATGCTGGCATTGCTACAGGCATTGCCGTAACTCTAGTTTCACTTTTACGGATACTCAGACGGACATCGCCTGATTCTAGGGTTAGTTCGGTAATATCCGTCTTATTTAGAATCGTGACTAATTCACGTACTTGATCTAAACTAAATTCCACCTAATTTTCACGCCCCAAATACGTGTCTTCACGAGTATCAATTTTGATGCGATCGCCAACATTCACAAATAAAGGAACATTGATCGATGCGCCAGTTTCCACCTTAGCAGCTTTGCTACCACCCGTTGCTGTATCACCCTTTAGTCCAGGATCAGTTTCGATCACTTCTAGTACAACAGTGTTGGGTAACTCCACATCAATTACGCGATCGCCCCAACGTACAACATTAACTTCCATGCCTTCTTTGATGTACTTAACTCGACTGCCGATTTGAGCCGAAGTCAAATTAGCTTCTTCATAGCTTTGCATATCCATAAAGACATAATCTTCTCCGTCTTTATAGGTGTGCTGCATAGAGCTTTTTTCAAGAACAGCTTGAGGAACCATTTCCCCAGCTCTGAAAGTTCTTTCTAGGTTTTTACCTGTCATAGCGCTTTTTAGGGTAGTACGGACAAATGCCGAACCTTTGCCTGGCTTTACGTGTAAAAATTCAACTACACGCCAGACTTCGCCATCAAGTTCAATTGTTACGCCGGGTCGAAAATCGTTACTAGAGATCATTGCAGATTGAGTAATAGCCAGTGACAATTTTATCCTAGCGATGTAACCTTTGCGACAAAAAAATTCAAAACCCAAAATAGAGTTGCAGCGCAGAGCGCTGCAACTCTATTTTGGGTTTTAATTCACAGAAGCGTCGCTACACTTCTGTGAATTAAAACCCAAGCCCTGTAAGGGTTTTGAAGGCACAAAATGGCGTAGCCATTTTGTGCCTTGTTATAAGTCGAGTTTTAGAGAAAATCCATCAATAGCTTCAAAGTCAAAAAATAGCGTCTCCTACTTTTATGGCAATTGTTATAGAATTGAGTTTTTAGAGGAGTGATCGCTATATGTCAGTAAAAAAGCAGTTTGGTAGTTTTGATGAATTATTAGAAAGTTCAGAATTGCCTGTTCTGGTAGACTTTTATGCGCCTTGGTGTGGTCCTTGTCAATTGATGACAGGGATTTTGGACAAGGTTAGTGAAAAAATGAAAGATAAAGTGCAAATTGTAAAGATTAATACTGATAACTACCCCGATCTTGCCTCGCAGTACAAAGTTTATGCTTTACCAACATTGGTTCTATTTAAAGATGGAGCGCCTGTTGATCGAGTTGAGGGGGTAATTCAAGCCGATCAACTATGCGATCGCCTAGCCACACATACATAGTCCCCAAAAAGCACCCTTATGGGTGCTTTTTGGCATTAAACGAGGCAATCTGTAAGTTGTGCTAATAGTTCTTCGCGGTGTAAATTTCGCCCAATGATGACTAACTGATTGTTTAAAGGTTTTGCACGATCATCAGTTTTGAGTTCATAGCGTTTGCCACTCAGTTGAAAAATATAGCGATTGTCAATATTTACAAAGTGCAAAATACCTTTGGCTCGGAAAACATCAATCGGTAATTGCTTGTCTAAAAAGTTTTGAAACTTATCAAGCTCAAAGGGGCGATCGCTTTGGAACGAAATTGAGATAAAACCATCGTTATCTAGGTGATTTGAATGATGATGATCATGATCGTGATGCTCCTCCTGGCATGTGGAATCATGGCTATGTTCATGGGTATGAGCGTGGTCATGGTTATGGTGGGCGTGATCTCCATGATCGTGATCATCAGTCTCTTGGCTGGACGACCCCGCAATTAAGATCGCCGATTGGTCGATCTGAACATCCAGAACTAATGGCAGTGGCACAACTCCCAACCGCGATCGCAAGATCCGAGCTTTAGTTTTGGTTTTATTAATGTAAGCCTCTAGTTCTTGGAGCTTTTCTTCGCTTACTAGATCGGTTTTATTGAGAATAATTATGTCGCCATACATAATTTGGGAATAAGCTGCCTCACTTTTGAAATGCTCAGAGGTAAAGGCTTCAGCATCAACTACGGTCAAAATCGAGTCAAGGCGAGTCAAATGCTGCAATTCTGTACCTAAAAAAGTAAGCGCGATCGGTAAGGGATCAGCAACGCCTGTAGTCTCAACAATCATGTAATCAATGCGATCGCCTTTTTCAAGAACATTGTACACAGCGTCAACGAGGCCATCATTGATGGTGCAGCAAATGCAGCCATTGCTCAATTCCATCATGTTTTCATCGATAGACACCAACAACTGACTATCAATATTGATATCTCCAAACTCATTGACTAAAACTGCAACCTTCAAACCCTGTTGGTTTTGCAAAATGTGATTGAGTAAAGTGGTTTTGCCACTGCCTAAAAAACCTGTAATGATCGTAACGGGCATCCCTCGTTTAGGGATATCTAAATCAATAACGGCAGATGTATTTTCTTGTTGAACAGTGCGATCCGAAGTGGGCATGAACTTAAGGCAAGAATAACTTTGATGTTCATTTTAGCCGATGATCATATGTCTAATGTGAAAACTGCATCCAGCAAAGGTTAGGCAAAGAGTCATCTTTACTTTATGAGTTTTATGCCCTAATTTTACTAAGTAATACCAATCCCCAAAAATTTTGTTATACCAATACACAGAAGTGTGGCGACACTTCAGTGAATTAAAAACCAAACCCTATAAAGGTTTTGAAAGCACAAAATGGCGTAGCCATTTTGTGCTTTGGTATAATACATTGACATAGTTCTAAAGTTCAAAATTGCAGAGGAGTTCGAGGGTTCATCCAAAATTCTTGAATTGCTTGAACTACATGAGGATGAGTCCGCAGATCGGAGTGATTTACTCCATGCAAACAAACAAAATGGGCATGTTTGATCTTAGTAGACTCAACCGTAACCATCAAATCCCAGCCGCCAATAATATGCCCTGCGACAACTAATGTCGGAATTACTGCTGCAATTTTTTCGGCTAAGTATCGTCTATCTTCACTCAAATGTTTAGCCATGCCAATCCTCAATCCCCAAGCACTCAGAATTTTGACAACATCTGCACCACCAATGGGAGAGCCTAAAAGGATTAAAGATTCGATACGATTCCACCATTCGGGATGGCGAGATAAGACTTCTACCCAAATGACCCCTCCGAGTGATGTGGCAATGATCCGCGCAGGTATATCTGGATAGTCTTGAAACGTTTGTTCAGCAGATTTAGCTACTTTTTGAATAAGCGGGGCGATCGCAAAGTGAGTTTCTACAGAAAACCTAAATCTATCTGGCACAAAGGAGGGCAAAGAACCTAGATAAGGGGCAATGATCTTAGAGTCTGAGGGAGCAACTTGCTTGGCTAAAGTCTCCATAGCATAATTACCATCACTCATACCATGCTGAGAAAATACGATGAGTTTTGGCTGTTGACCTTCCATAGGTAAATTTTTTGGCTCAATAGGTGTTTCGGGGAGGTATTCTGGTGTTAATAGTTAAAACCTTTGGGCAGTATGTGTTTCAGCCTCGGATGTCTAAAAAATCTAAAATGACTGGTATCAAAGAGTTTGCGTTATCTACAATGCTCAACCTCCCTGAAATGCCTAAAGAGGCTTACTTTTTTGACATTCCCAACTTGCGATCTCCTAAATTCATCATCAGATATAGCCAGCAAGTCGATCTAAATTCTAATCAAAAAGATAGCTTCTGAAATAGATCCGATAATGGCATTGTGAAACCTTCAATAACATCTTCACCATCTAAGAAATCAGACTGTTTGAGTAAGCGATCGGGTTCTTGGGCAGAACGATAGACTAGGACATAATGTAATTTGAGATTAATTACCCAAACTAAGCGTGATCCATTTTCAAAATATTCCACAATTTTTTGATCGATTTCAGAAATCGTGTTGTTTGGAGAGAGAACTTCGATCGCTAGATCAGGTGAGCCATCTAAAAATCCGTCGGGTAGTTCAGTAAGTCCCTGTAGTTTTTCTTTGGATACAAAGGAAATATCAGGCGATCGCTTGTTGCCATTCTTCATGGTGAAGGCAGTACTAGAATCAAGAATAATGCCAAGTTGTCTAGGCAAAATGTAATTCATTAAAGCCATGACTAGAAGGCTGCAAGTATATCCATGCAATGCACCTGAATTTCCCATATTAACCAGTTCTCCATTCACAAGTTCATAGCAATTTCCATCGGTTAGCGCCATTAGTTTGGCATCTGTCCAGATTTTTGTCGTTGGAGGTGAGGCAGTAAGTGGCGACATAATTGACTCTTAAATAATATGACAAGAAAAAACTTGACTTAATTTCAACGTTGGGAAATGACTTGAGCAATGGCTTTAATGGCTAATTCAACTTCACAGTCAAAAATCTCAGAACAGTCAACAAGGTTATCCTGCTTCCAGTAAGATTTGGAAACATTGTGGTGCTTCAGATCTGAGGTAATGTTAGTTTGGTCATAATTATTAAATACTAAAACTATTAGACATAATTCTTCTAAATAAAAAAGCCCGCCTAGGCGGGCTTTTTTATTTACTTCTTATCTTTAGAGTTAGAGATCACCTTAGGAGGTTCACGGAAAAAGATTGCAAAGAAGAACAAACCAATCAAACAAGCGAAAATAAAAGTGTAAGTGAGAGCTTCCATTAGACACTATGCCTCAATAACGCGAGTAGTTTTGTCACCAAGTTTTTGGAAAGCACCCCATTCAACTTGCTCTTCGCTGAGTTCTGGGTCAACCCCAGCAAACACATCGCGGAACAAGGTACGAGCGCCATGCCAAATGTGACCGAAGAAAAAGAACAGAGCAAATACTGCATGACCAAAGGTGAACCAACCACGAGGGCTAGTACGGAAAACACCGTCAGAGTGATTCTTTTCTTGATCAAATTCAAAGATTTCGCCTAGCTGAGCTTGACGAGCATACTTCTTAATGCTTGGAGCGTCGGCAAAGGATTTACCATTCAACGCGCCACCAACAAAGGATACAGTTACTCCAGTTTGCTCAACACTATACTTTGATTCAGCACGACGGAAAGGAATGTCAGCACGAACAACACCATCTTGGTCTTGTAAAACAACAGGGAAAGTTTCAAAGAAGTTAGGCAAGCGACGAACGCTAAGTTCACGACCTTCACCATCTTTGAAAATTGGGTGTCCTTGCCAACCTTGAGCAATACCATCGCCATTGTTCATTGGACCAACACGGAACAAACCACCCTTAGCAGGGCTGTTGCCAACGTAGTCGTAGAAAGCAAGTTTGTCAGGGATTTTTGACCAAGCTTCTTCAGCACTCAAACCAGCATTTAGACCAGTTTGAACGCGACGAGAAATCTCTTGTTGGAAAGAGTTGCTGTCCCACTGATAGCGGGTAGGACCAAATAATTCGATAGGTGTGGCAGCCGAGCCATACCACATGGTTCCAGCGACAACGAAAGCAGCAAAAAATACAGCCGCAATACTACTAGATAGTACAGTTTCGATGTTCCCCATACGTAGCGCTTTGTAAAGACGCTCTGGTGGACGCACGGTCAAGTGGAACAGACCAGCAACGATACCAACGATACCAGCAGCGATGTGGTGAGCCACAATACCGCCAGCATTAAATGGGTTAAATCCGTTAGGTCCCCATTCAGGCGCGACAGGTGCAACGTGACCAGTCAAACCATAGGCATCGGATACCCACATGCCAGGGCCGAAAAGTCCTGTTTGGTGGAAGGCTCCAAAGCCAAAACAAAGTAAACCAGATAAAAATAAGTGAATGCCGAACATCTTAGGCAAGTCTAGAGCAGGCTCACCTGTGCGAGGATCTCTAAATAGTTCTAGATCCCAGTTAACCCAATGCCAAATCGCAGCAAGGAATAGTAAACCAGAAAGTACGATGTGTGCGAGTGCAACACCTTCAAAAGACCAGAAACCGGGGTCAGCAACTTGTTCGCCAGTAATTGTCCAACCACTCCAAGAGTTAGTAATGCCCAAACGGGTCATAAAAGGCATTACATACATGCCCTGCCGCCACATGGGGTTTAGGACGGGGTCACTGGGGTCAAAAATTGCTAATTCATAAAGTGCCATCGATCCTGCCCACCCTGCTACGAGAGCAGTGTGCATCAGGTGCGTGGCAATCAGTCTTCCTGGATCGTTCAGGAGAACTGTATGCACTCGATACCAGGGTAATCCCATTGTAAATTTTCCTTAATCTATGTAATGAGTAAGATCTTAACGATTCTTAATTTTAATTTATGATAATTGATCCTGACTTGAGTAATCACTCAAAATACTTAAAGTAATATAAGAAAATACTATTTTCAGAATCTTTACATCAGTCGATTTATTTCATTTGTAACATCATAATAAACTATTCCCTCCGATTGATTGCGATAAAACCTAAAAAGCAAGAGCATCGCTTCGTAAAAACCCATTGATAGAGTTGCGGCGCGAAGC
>JBJTVM010000628.1:0-11852 GCA_046081205.1 Pseudanabaena sp.
TGTGGGCCCCACAGCAAGAAATATTTCTGGTGCAAGAATGGCAAGCGATCGCATTGTGCCAGCACTGACCAAATCTACGATTAGGTTAACTAATACCAAATTTCAAAAGTGTAGCCACACGTTTGTGGCTTGAAAACCAAATCCTGTAAGAGTTTTAAAAGTACAACATGGCTGCGCCATTTTGTACTTTGGTATAATTAGGTTCTCTATCCTCGAATGACAATAATCTCTCGACCATCAGGACTAACGACATTCTCAGTCGTAGTGCGATCGCATATCGGCAGTAAACCGGAACGGCGATCAAATATCACTAGCCAACCAGTATCCAAACTCAATCCCGACAAATACTTATCCAACTGTGGCAAACCTTCCTTAATCGGATCTGGTCTTTTATCAGCCCACACCTTCAACTCCATCGCCAGAGTTTGCTTACCATAGCGCAAACAAATATCCATCTTTCCCGAACCGATCGCATATTCCCTCTCCAACGTGCCATTACCATTAACCACCCGATGCAAAAACGCCATCATCACCAGATGGGGAGCAATTTCTGGATAGTTAGCACTTTTGAATAATGGCTCACCATGTTGCCGCCAGAACCTCAGAAAAGCATCAAGTAGGACTTGAGGGTTAAGACTTCCATCAGCATTTAACCAACTAGGTTGAATCATCGGTAAACTATCCTGTACCCCTTGAGATAAGACTCTGGGAATCACCTCTTGATAGATAGGATTCGCAATCTTCAAACCACCTTCCTGACTCCGCACTACTAAACCTAAATCCAAAAGATAGCGGCGATCGTCATCGGGTGTATCACCTAGCTCTAATCCAGATAAAATCGGTTGGATGATCGCTCTGACTCGATCTTCTCTCAATCTTTCAGCTAGGCTATCTAAATGTGTATCCTGTCTCTTAATCAGAACTTCCTTAGCCTCATTCACTAATTCAGGAGTAATAGGAATAGCTGGATCTTTCGTAATGTATTCCACAATCTCCTTAGCGATCGCATTGACTAACCAAGGCTGTCCCTGCGTCAAATGAAAAGCTAAATCAACAGCTTCAGGCGTAAATACTTGCCCTGTATCATCCGTATGCTGCTTATAGAGATTCCTCACATCCTTAAGGGTGAAATTACTCAACGTGAATGAGCGCACTTTGATATTGAAAGGACTTGAAGTATTTAATCGATCGCTTCCCCCTGACGCATACTTATAATCCCGCACGTCGCGCATTCCTATCAATGCCACTGACTGCGGAAATCCTTGTGGACGGCGCGGAAATCCAGATCTAATTTGTCGAAGTACAGAAACTAAAGTTTCATCACTCAAAGCATCAATTTCATCAAGAAACACCACCAAAGGACGTGGCGACTCCTGTGCCCATGATGCCAGAAAAGCACCGATGTGACGACCTGATGCACCTACGATGCTCTGACTTGGCTGTAACTCTGGCGGCAAATAAAACTTAATTGCATCCTGCCATTCATCCAAAATTGCCCGACCCGCTAGTTCTGGGTCATGAGAAAATACAGCCCCAACTTCTAAAGACAACATTATTGCCGAATATTGACTGCTAGCAGTTAATTCCTGAGCAAGAGACAACATCGCTGTAGTCTTGCCCACCTGCCTTGGCGCGTGAATTACAAAATAGTTTTCCTGAGCAATTAGCTGTTTGATTTCAGGTAAGCGGTCAGTAGCTGACAACATATAGTGAATGTCAGGTTTACAAGGACCAGCAGTATTAAACCATTTTGGCATGACGGCAACTAACGGGCAGAGATACCACTTCAATATATCGCAACAAACCAAGCAAAGCCCTCAAGCCGAATTTACGTTATACTTTTAGGACTTACGCATTGGGTAGATGTGGTGCGGGCGAAGCCCCCACCACATCTACCTCAAACCTAATAAATTCATTCGGTTTGCGTCAGTCCTGACTTTAACAGGGGGTAGATTCTATTTTAAAAAAGGATAAACATGGAAGAAACGTTAACTTTTCCCCAAGATGATCCAAACGAGCTTTACCAGAGAAGAAATAGATGAACTACATTACGAACGATTTCATCTAAATAAAGGCGGCGCGAAGCACCGCCTTTATTTATCTGGTTTTTTGATTTGTCCTAACTATCTCTTTCATTGCTATAGTTGATGAGATCGCGTCCCAAAGAGACGCAATCTCATCAACTATTTAAAATAAGATATGACTCCTACATTAATTGGAAGATGGCAAACTCGGATCTTACTGTTGGGAACATTGGGAGTACTCGTCACCATTCCCTTTAGCCTCGATGGAGATTCGCTCTATTTTCAAGTCCTCCTCGCGATCGCCGTTTTAGGATGTATGTGGGATATTGTTTACAACCAATTGCAAACTCTCCGTTGGGATCATGATTGGTCAGCAATATTACAATTAGTCGCAGGAATTTGGGAAGCCTTTTTCTTTTATGTACCCTTCAAATTTTTGATTAGCAATATCTTGAAAATTGGCTGGTTGAGTACCGATATTCCCCTCGACAAGTTTTTAGTTCACTATTCCTGTATTTGGCTAACTGTATTTACAGCCTCACAAACGCTCATGCGAGTTATCTTTCCGCGTTGGCGATTTCATGGCGGCGAATGGCTTAAAACTAGAAAGCGCTAAAGATTGTTGCTAGGCAAAAGTCTCTAGCACTTTTTGCTGTAAAAACAAAGGGAACGCTTAGCGTTCCCTTTGTTTCTTGTTTAAGCTATTTAGCTGATGTGAAAATCATGCTTATTTGAGAATCTAAAAACAGCAACATAGATGTTTCGTTAAGCCCATTTTCAGCGAGATTTGAACTAATAAGTTTGGATCTCGCCATTTTTTTGCTGTTTTTTAGAGAGTTTTTGAAAAAATATACCTACATTCGTAAGCTTATTTATTGCAGGTTAGTATAGTAACATAAACTGGAAGATCTGGTCAGAAATTTTTGTCTTTATGGATGCCACCCTTATTCGTCAACTTGTATGGCTAGACTACCGATTAGCTCTGCTGTTTCTTGTTTTTATCCCCTTCGGTTTATTAGTATGGGCTTTACGAAGTGATAGTGAAGCCATCAAGCGATCGCTACTGTTATATTGGCGCGTCGCTAGTTTGGTACTGATTACGATTTATTTAGCGATCGGTAGTTTAGGCGTATCTTACATATCAGGAATTTTGGCTGCGATTTTAATCGTTCTCGCGCTTTGGTTTTGGCAAGATCTCAATGAAGATATTGAAGCTTCTCGCAAAAGTCTTACCCCAATTTATTTAGGATGGCGCTGGGCAACAACAGTTTACTGCTCTCTCAGTGCTGTATTTCGGCTACTATTCGCTAATTGTGCATTCATGAGCGCTGAGCAATTAAGCGATATTTGCAAAATTTGGTTTGAACCACCATTGAGCCTTAGCACCACATTTCACAATGGTGTACCTGTTGAAAACTTGGCGTTTGTGGGTGCGGTTGGGGGAATTGTTTATATTTTGTATTTATTTGTATTTCTTGCTTTTAGCCTACCAAAAACAGGTCGAATTGCATTTCGTGACTAATTACAGCGCTTGGGGTTCAGCGATTTAATAAGAAACCAAATTTTTTTGTGGCGCGGCTTCGCCGCGCCACAAAATATCGGTTCTTTATTTTCTTGTATATCCCTTGACGCTTTAATCCAAATTATAAAAAGAGGGCGCATAGCGCCCTCTTTTAATTTCTATACTGATTGGGATAACGCACCCTTGCACCTGCCCACAGCAACTTTTGCCGTAAAGCTTGATAGTAAGAATATTCCTCTCGTAGGACAATAAACTGCGCTTGCCACTCTGACATCTGGATATCTACCCTCTGTCCAGGCAAAATTGATGTGGCAATTACGCCATCAGTCCATAGCTTTAAACTAAAGTCATCCGTGGACAACGGCCAAATGGTTACTGTTAGTTTGGGAGGAATCACGATCGCTCGACTTGATAAGCTCAAAGGACAAATTGGCGTAATCGCGATCGCGTGCATTCCTGAATGCACAATCGGTCCATTTGCTGCCACAGTATAAGAAGTTGAACCAGTGGGAGTCGCCACAATTAACCCATCACCATGATATTGATCGACCACTTCTCCATCAATTTCTAGTTCTAGAGCCGCCGTGACCATGCGATCAGGCGAGGCTGGCTTCACACACATCTCATTGAGACATAAGAATGGACCACAAGGCTGACCTAGGCGATTACCTAGGCCCTCATCCACTGTTACTACTTTAGCCTCAAGCATCATCCTTCGCTCGATCGCAAAGCGATCTGACAAAAGCCGTTGCCAAATTTCGATAGTATTTTCACATTCCTCAATTGAGTGGGTGAGAAACCCCAAATGCCCCCCGACATTAATCGCTAAAATCGGAACTTCAAGTCTTGCCAAATATCTGGCTGCACCTAAAGTTGCACCATCTCCACCCAAGACAATCGCAAGATCAATATCCTGGTGCATCGATTCGAGAAATACAGGATAGGGGTTATCAGTTGCACCTGTTGGGCCAATTAATACCTTGACCCCAAGAGTTTCTAGCTCACAGCTACATCGCTCAGCCCACACTTTGCCAATTTGACTACCCGACTTATAGGCAATGATTGCTTTACTAATCTTCACAGGTTCCCCTCAAATTGGGATTAATGGTTGGACAATTTCACTATAAACATTCTGGGCAAAATCCTGTAGCACGGGATTTTGCTCGCGCCACAAGATTTATACCAATTCACAGAAGTGTGGCTACACTTCTGTGAATTAAAAACCATACCCTGTAAGGGTTTTAAATGCACAAAATGGCGTAGCCATTTTGTGCTTTGGTATTAGCTTTTATAGTCGCTATCAGGCAAGTGAAGTAGGTTTATTTCCCCGCCTTCGACGGGGAAATAAACCTATGTACCACGCTTGGGTGAAAAGCGCTATGTAGCGTTTAAAAATGGCGGAATATGTCTCTTTTGGGATCAGTTTTGATCGGTATTGTCGTAATTGTTATAAATATTTTTCAATTCATGAAAATTAATGATACAAAAAACAAATTTTTGAGCTAAGATTTGACTCTAGATAAAATTCTTGGTGTGAAGGGTAAATCATGAGTCAGGCAGGATTTGGCGATTCATCATCACAAGAGAGCATTAGTCCATCAATGCCAGAGCCGCAAACCCAGCTTCAGAGCGTATCTCCGAATGTAATCGGTGAGCCAACCACTCTGTTCAACGCCTTGCCCAGACAAGTCTTAGAGCAAGAGCTGCAGTTTTGCAATGAGCGTAGTCAGCAAGCGCAGGTTTTGTTGCGTCAGGCTCAAGAGCAACTGCAACTGTCGCAACTAGTCATCCAAAGACAGGAAACCCTCACCCAAACCCTGCAATCACGTATCGACCAACTAGAACGCGAGTTGCAAGATGTGCATACCAATTGTGATGAATTGCGCGATCGCCTCAAGCGTCAACAACATCACACTTCACAACTAAAGGCTGCCCTCGAACGTTGCCTCGACACCTCCACACCTGCGCCTAGTGATATGGCTCTTTCGGCTTTAGAGTCTTGGTCAAGCGCCAAACTTGCCGATGAAAAGATTACTCCCGTTGAGGCAAGTCATGATTCTCCCATGCAGAATGTTGTCAAAATTTTACCAACACCCCAACCAATTGAGGTAGAGTCACCTCAAGAACTTAAGCCATTTGTTTCCGAAGCTCAATCTTCTGAAGTAATTGAGGAACCTGTGCAATTATCCCTGCCTGCTAAAAACCAACCAATTTCACCGTTGATTGTAAGACCACATAAAGCTTCGCAAGGTTCTCCGATCGCCCCTAATTTACCTTCATTACAAGTAGTTACAGAGCCAAAGGAACAATCTATAGCTAATTGGCGCATTGAAAAACAGCCTGATCAACAGGCGATCGCGGCAATGGAGCAAAATATGGCCACCGACGAATCAGCTAGTTCTCTAATTTCTTCAAGCTCTGCTGTAACCAAATCAACAATTGCTTCTACTGTAGCTATGCCCAAATTTATGCAAGCTCTTTATGGTAATGCTAATAGCTCTGTTAATACTGCAAGAGAAGAAGATGATCAGCTAGCGATCGCTAATGCTAACCCTCGTAAAGCGGTAACTTCTCTGGCGGCTGTACAACTTCCTCAGTTTCCCCCTCTGCCACGACGATGATTGGTTTCCTGCGTGGTGCGATCGCGGCTTGTAAAGCATCAGATAGTTCTCGAAAAAATACCCCTTCCTATTGGCTCACCCTTGATGTTCAGGGTGTGGGTTACGATATCCAAATCACGGCTAGCACTGCGAATAAGTTGCCCCTCGTGGGAGAAGAGACGCAAATATTTACACATCTCATCGTCCGCGAAGATCAAATGACTTTGTTTGGGTTTCCTACTCTTGCTGAGCGTGAGCTATTTCGCCAATTAATTAGCGTTTCAGGAATTGGCACTCAAGTTGGTTTGGCTCTATTAAACAGTTTAGGAATTCAAGACCTCGTTAAAGCGATCGTTTCGGGGAATACCAGAGTATTGAGTTTAACTCCAGGCGTGGGGACTAAGACTGCTGAGAGACTTGCTCTAGAACTCAAAACCAAACTTGCTGATGGTCGTTTAGCTCAAGTTGGGGCAACGCGATCGCTAGGAACAACTTTAAGTGTGGCGCTACAGGAAGAGTTAGAAATGACTTTGCTAGCTCTAGGCTATACACCCACCGAAATTAGTAATGCTCTCAATGCGATCGCCAGTTTACCGATTCTTGCCAAAACTCAAGATATTGAGGCATGGATTAAAGAGGCGATCGCGTGGTTATCTCGATAAAGATCCAGCGCTTTGCGCTTACTTAAAATACTGAAACATTTTTGAAAGAGTTGCAAAGCAACTCTTTCAAAAATGTTTCTGTGCTACCAAAAGCCTCAACAGAATGTAACAAGTAAAGGCTATTTCAAAAACCACTCGAAATAACTAATCTCAGGTACTGTGCCAAATCTTAGTGGTAATACTGATATTCCTAATCCTTTTGATACATATACATCAATTGAATTTGTCTGATACCAACCACTAACATAATTGCCGCTACGTGGTGGGAGCAAAGGGGCAAAGCCAAATAATGATATTTGACCACCATGAGTATGCCCTGAGAACATATATTGCGGTTTATACTCTGCTAGTATTTTCAATTCATTGGTAGATACTTCATCTATATAAAGTGGGGAATGGGAGAGTAATAAATGATTAGGATGGGGTTTAATATTTTGAAGTGATTTGGCTAAGTTAGGTTCACCAACTAAATCATCGACCCCTGTGATCAATAGGCTCTGATTACCTTTTTGATACAAAGTGCTTTCATTAACCAATAAACGACAATTATAGTTATTGTATATTTTGGTTAAAGTTGCTAAATCAACATTTGAATTGTATTCCCAGTTTCCAAGAATTGCATATTTGGCAATTTTGCGATCTAGAAGAGATAAGAAGCGATCATATTCATTAATTTGGTTAGCTCTATCAATAGAATCTCCAGTCAATACAATAATATCTGGATGCAGTTGATTTACATTTTCTATAATTTGCTGAGTTCGGTGATTAAATTTTTTTAGATGGAGATCGCTAATTTGAACGATTTGTAAACTGTTTTGATTGGTCGCATTTTCTGCATTGAGTCGATGTCGTGAAACTACAAAAAGATTTGGCTCGATACTAAAAGCATAAATAGCCAGTAAGGCTAAGAATGTAGTGACAAAGAGCAAGATGTATCGTTTTTTCCTTATTTTCCACATTAGATTATTTTATGGTCATAGGCAATAATTCAGTTATATCAATTCACAAAAGTGTGATTACACTTTTGTGAATTGATATTAAGGGATACAGAAGAAATTTTGAAAGCGACGCGAAGTGCCACTTTCAAAATTTCTTCTGGGTTTTAAGTTAGCGCAAAGCACTGTAAAACTAACGATCGCCATAAACGCTATAAAATATTGCAGCAACTAGATAATTAATTTCCTATGGCAATCAAACGGCGGCAGTTATTGATATTAGGCGGATTAGCAGTTGGTGCTGGACTTGGTGGCGCGGCATTTTCAGGAATCTTGAGCCGTCAGTCTAGCGCGATCGCCCCTACAGATCCCCAATCTCCCCTAACCAATAATCCTCAACCAGCCAAATCTACAATAACTGTCAAGCGATCACCCAATCCTGCGCCTAAAGGTTTATATGCACCTGCAAGAGGTGACATGCGAATTGTGGTAATTAGCGACCTCAACAGTGCCTATGGTTCCACAGATTATATCGATCAAGTTAAACAGATGATCGCCTTTCTGCCAGATTGGGAGCCTGACCTAGTAGTATGTGGTGGTGATATGGTGGCTGGGCAAAGCAATGATCTGAACGATGGTGAAATTGCAGCAATGTGGCAAGGCTTTGAGAAGTATATTGGTGCGCCTATTCGCAAGGCAAAGCTGCCCTTTGGATTTACGATTGGTAATCACGATGGATCTGGATCTGTTTACAATGGTAAGTTTTCCTTTGAACGCGATCGCAATGCTGCTAAGAAGTATTGGAATGATCCAAAATATAATCCGAATCTGAACTTTGTTGATCGCGCAGAATTTCCCTTCTATTACACTTTTCAACAGGATGATATTTTTTGTTTAGTATTGGATGCCTCCACAGCGATGATTCCCCCAGAGCAATTGCAGTGGGCGGAAAAGAGTCTCAGCAGTGAAGTAGCTCAAAAAGCGAAACTACGGATCGCAATCGGGCATTTACCACTTTATGCAGTTTCTAAGGGAAGAGAAACAAGTGGTAATTATTTGAATGAAGCCGAGCGCCTGAGATCCTTATTAGAAAAATATAATGTGCATACTTACATTAGTGGACATCATCACGCATACTATCCTGCTCATAAAGGTAAATTGGAACTGCTCTATGCAGGGGTATTGGGTGATGGTCCCCGTCGTTTGTTGAGTGGCGATCTAGCTCCAAATCACACTGTGACTGTCATCGATATTAAGTTAGAAAATTCAGAAACGATTTACACAACCTACAATATGGACACGCTGAAAGTTGTCGATCAAAGTACGTTGCCGCGCTATATTGACTCTCCCAACGGTCGGATTACTCGCCGAGATATCAAAATTTAAGTAGCTCTCCACTGTTACAGAAGATGGGACATCTTCTGACTTGAGGTTAACCTGAAGTGAATTAGATATAGCCATTTGTGCCGCGCGAAGCGCGGCACAAATGGCGCAAAATGGTAAAAATCGCTCTGCGATTTTTACCATTTTGCGCGTTCTTCGAGCAGAAGGCTTGTCACACTTTTATGAATTGGTATAGCAAAAAAAGAGTTAGCTAATACAAACTAAAACCCAAGAATTGATTGGCGGCGCGAAGCGCCGCCAATCAATTCTTGGGTTTTATGTCCTAAGCAAAACTTGCTTTGCTACATAAGCAGTAGTATGCAGTGAAGATGCTTACTATTCCTTAGATTGGGAACATAATATATTGTTGTTGCTGAAAATGAAACCGTGCTGAATCCAATTTAATTCAGGTGATATCTTCAAAACAGAAGAAATAAAAATATCATGAAATAAAGGTTCATAAGGATAAGCATATGCGTCACTTAACTACATTCGTTCTCAGTCTTGCTTTTTGTATTCCTTCAGTAGCAGCGATCGCTCCTGCTGCAAAAGCGCAAGAAGCATCCACAAAATACTCTGAAGTCAAAAATGAGCGGGTTCTCACGGTTACTGGGCGTGGTGAACGCTCCGTCAAAACCACTAAGGCTCGGATACAGCTAGGCGTGAATGTGGAAGGAAAAACAGCGATCGCAGTTCAAGAAGAAGTTGCCCGTCAAGCTAATAGCATCGTTTCACGCTTACAACAGTTAAATGTTGAGAAGTTGCAGACCACCAGTGTTCAACTTAATCCAAAGTATACCTATGAAAATAATCGCCAACGCCAAGATGGTTTCACGGGACAAACCAGTGTCAGTTTCTTGGTAAACCTCGATCAAGCTGGCGCAGTTCTTGATGCGGCAGTGAATTCGGGGGCAAATCAAGTTGAGCAGATTAGCTTTATTGCTAGTGATGTTGAATTAAATGCTGCCAAGCAGCTCGCACTCCAAGATGCAATTAAGGATGCTCAAACTCTGTCGAATACAGTATTGAGCGCTTTAGGTTTTACCCCAAAAACGATTAAGACAATTAACATTAATGATTCGGCGATCGCCTATCCAGTTGCACAGCCACGGGCTTCATTTGCCAAGGATGCGGCTAGCTCTATCCCGATTTTAGGCGGTGAGCAGAAAGTCGAAGCTTCAGTCACTTTGCAAATTACTTATTAAATTGTTGTGCCTCTTGCTATGCGGAAGGCACAATATAAACCGTAGCTCACAAAGCCGAGCTACGGTTTATTATTAAGATCCCCTTACCCAATTTCATGCTTGACTATATCCGTGATGGCAACGCCATTTATCAAAAATCCTTTGCCACTATTCGCGCTGAGGCAAACTTATCAATCCTGCCTCAAGACTTAGAAGTAGTTGCAGTACGCTTAATTCATGCCTGTGGCATGACGGATATTGTCAGTGATCTTGCTTATTCTGAAGATGTCGTGAAAATTGGTAGGGCAGCCCTAAAAAATGGCGCAAAGATTCTCTGTGACGCGCAAATGGTTGCCAATGGGGTTACTCGTAAGCGTTTACAAGCCAATAATCCTGTTATTTGTACTTTAAACGAGCCTGAAGTACCAGAACTTGCCCAACAAATTGGCAACACGCGATCAGCCGCCGCTATCGAACTATGGCGATCGCATATTGAAGGCTCGATCATTGCGATCGGTAATGCACCCACAGCCCTATTTCGCCTCTTAGAGCTACTTGATCAAGGTTTTCCCAAACCAGCCGTTATACTAGGATTCCCTGTTGGTTTTGTCGGTGCGATCGAATCAAAGGCGGCTTTGGCAGAAAATAGTCGTGGCGTTTCCTTTTTGACTATTCATGGTCGGCGCGGAGGGAGCGCAATGGCAGCCGCAGCCTTGAATGCATTAGCGATGGAGAATGAGCTATGAACACAGTTGAAGAATTAACCTCTAAAAAAGGAAGTCTCTATGGTTTAGGAATTGGGCCTGGTGATCCAGATTTATTAACTATTAAAGCTCATCGTATTTTGACTTCAGTTCCTGTAATTGCCTATCCCACCATGGAGAGTGGCAAAGTTTTAGCAAGGGCGATCGTTGCTGATTTTATCCGTCCTGAACAGATTGAAGTGCCGATGCCTCTTCCATTCAGTGTCGATCGCTCCTCACAACCCTACTACGATATCGCTGCCGAAAAGATCGCCGAACATTTAGCAGCAGGGCGTGATGTCGCCGTACTCTGTGAAGGCGATCCGATGCTTTATGGCTCATTTATGTATATTTTCAATCGTTTGTCTGGCAGATTCCATACTGAAGTTATTCCTGGGATTTCTTCTACTTTTGCCAGTGCCTCAATGCTGGGCGCTCCCCTGACCTACCGCAATGATGTGCTGAGCATTATGCCAGCTACTTTAGAAGCAGATATTTTACGCGATCGCCTAGCCGTTGCTGATGCCGCGATTATTATCAAATTAGGTAGACATTTCGCGAAAGTAAAAGCAGTTTTAGAAGAATTAGGATTATTTTCTCGCGCCTTATATATTGAGCGAGCCACGATGCCCAATCAAACAATCAAAGCGATCGCCTCAGTCGTCGCCGAGGAAGTCCCCTATTGGGCGATCGTGATGATTCCCAGTCAAACAAAACCTCAATAATCACCATGTATAGCGCTTTTCAAGCAAGCGAGGAACAAACCTGTTAGCCTAATAAAGGCTATATTAAGTAGTCC
>JBJTVM010000629.1:0-2433 GCA_046081205.1 Pseudanabaena sp.
ATCAGCAAATTATTGAAAAACAAGTTAATGCATACATTAGAGACAACTTCTCTTTGACTGTTTTTGAAGTAACAAGTAAGCAAAAACGGATAGAAGTCGAATCAAAACTTATCTCAACAGTGTCTTGGTGCGATGAATGCAACCCATCTGATAATTGGCTTGGGAATAGTTCACCTAAAGAAAAAATTGCGAGAAGTGGTCTATGGTTAGTAAATGAGCTTTATAAAACACCATTTAATTCTAAAGATATTAAAACTTTCGCTAATTTACTATTGTTTTGATTTTGATTAGGGGCGATCGCTTTGTGTTGGGCGAGATGAATAGGCGATCGCAGTTTGTTGATATTTGGTTAAGTGCGATCGCTTTTTGGTGAGGAGATGAAGAGGCGCTCTCTGGTTGTTGATTTTGATTAGGGGCGATCGCTTTCCCAAATATCAATATTTAAGATTGACTCAATATCATTTCCAAACTGCCATATTTCAGGGAATTGAGTCTTTTTATATTCTTTGCGAACATCCTTGAGAGCGTAGCGCCATGCAATACTGAAATACTCATGCCAAATAGATTTAAAACTGGGATTATCTTCTATGAGCCACTCAATACGTTTCTGCTGTTCTCGAATTGTGCGTTCCCATCCATTGAACTCTTGAGGCATATCGACATATATGCGCTTAAGTAAATGCTCCAGCAAAGTATTGAGACGGCTTTTTAGCTCATCTTTTTTAGAACGCCCCAAATCCTCAATCTCCTCAATCAAATTTTCAAGATCCACATTATCAAAGTCTCTAGCCCTTAATTTGGATACAACATCTTGAGTCCAAAGTAGGTAATCAGATTCATATAAGGATTTTCGTGTAACCGTTTGAGTCATTAGTTTGTAACTCCTTTGAGCAATCCAATATAGTTATTATAGCAATCATTAGTTGTTGATATTTGGCTAATGGAGATCGCTTTGTGATGTAGAGATTGAGGGGCGATCGCGGGTTAAAATAATCGGCACATTATTCAAAATTAATTTCTATATCGATGAGCGAGTCTGAAATAAAACAACAAGCAAGAAGTATTTTAGATGCGATCGCCTTCACATCCTTTCAAGAATGCCAATCCTTAAGTCGTGATTTTAGCAATATTCCTAATCTCCCTGGCATTTATGCAATCAGACACAAGTATGAAGGTTTACTTTACATTGGCAAAACTAAAAGTTTAAGGAGTCGTTTTAAAGGTGGGCATAAGGCTTTCCTGTGGGCATGGCTTGATAAATACAAAGATGAAGATGTGCGTATTGCGGTACAAATAATCCCATATTCCCAGAATCCTGCGTTACTATTGGAGCTAGAGGCAATAATTCTTCGAGCTACTGAGCCACCCTACAATGTCCAAATCCCAATGGAGTAGTAAATTTATGCAAGTAGAAATGGTAGAGCAAATCTCGTCTAAAGATGCAGAAGTTATTTTAAAACTTCTACCTGAGAGAATTAGAACAGCAATTATTACTCGTGCCAAAGAAATAGATTATCCAATTGAAGCAACCCTTGAAATGGCGATCGCTAGTTTTTTGGATACAGAAGCAATAAGTTTTTCTGACTGTAAACCTAATCGTGGATATTAACCCAGAAAACAGGTGATCGCTGTTTGTTGATGTTGATTAGGGGCGATCGCGTTGTTGCGGGAAGATGAAGGGGCGATCGCTTTGGCTACTTTGAGTAATATTCAAATCAAACATCAGATCGCGTACAATAAAATTAAATTTTAAACCATGCAAGATACTGCTGAATATACCTGTGCTTTTTGTGGCGAGACTAATGCTACATTTGTTGATTTTAGTGGGGGAATGCAACAGTCGTATGTCGAAGACTGTCAAGTTTGCTGTCAGCCCAATATTTTATATATTGAGATTGATGAAGATACTCTAGATGTGGAAATTAACAGCGAACCAGAAAGTTAGAAAATAATACAAAAAGAACTAGAGATATAACTTCTAGTCCACTACTGCATTTAGCTCCGCGATAAACTAACGTCAATTCGACGAACGCGCAAAATGGTAAAAATCGCAGAGCGATTTTTACCATTTTGTGCCATTTTCTCCGCACTTCGCGCGGCGCAAATGGCTATATCGAATTCACGTTAAAACTTAAGTTTCAAGATGAAAAGTGCTGCTTTTGATCTTGAAACCTCAAAGGTCTTTTGGCGATTGAATTTAGGGGCTGAATACGAGAATATTCCTGCATAATTATCTATATAAGCTTACTTAGGATTTGGCAATTTAATAAAAAAATGATTTTTGTCGGCACGCTTTTGCCCCATGATTAAAAATCAGATTCTTATCTACGACGGCGAAATCTTTTATTCATTTAATCTTTGGTAGACAGCTTCAAAAATTTATGACAAAAACTTTGGCGATCGCGATAGCTGCAATTTCTTTCTTTGGTATTA
>JBJTVM010000630.1:0-5717 GCA_046081205.1 Pseudanabaena sp.
ATCACCCAAGTTATTCGTGGGGAAGATCATATTGCTAATACTGCCAAGCAAATTCTCATTTACGAAGCATTAGGTGCAACACCACCGCAGTTCGGACATACACCGCTAATTCTCAATCAACAAGGCGTAAAAATCTCCAAACGTGATGGCGCAACTTCTGTTTGGGAGTTTCGGAATATGGGCTATATTCCTGAAGCTTTTAATAACTACATGGCGCTATTGGGTTGGTCACCTAGCGATGGCAAGGAACTCTTTACCCTCCAAGAAGCATCGCAAATCTTCAGCTTCGATCGCGTCAATAAGGCAGGAGCAAAGTTTGATTGGGATAAACTTAATTGGATTAATAGCCAATATTTGCATTCTTTGCCAACAGAAGATGTATGCGATCGCCTAACTCCATTTCTGAAGGAAGCTGGCTATGATCTGGAATCAGTCGATCGCCAATGGTTGCTCGATTTGACCAAACTAATCGCCCCAAGTTTAACTCTATTGACCGATGCAGCGATGATTAGCAAGTTCTTCTTTGCTGAGTTTGAGGACTACACCGATGAGGCGAAGACTACTCTCCAAGGCGATGCGATCGCGGGTATTATCAACGCTCTCATTGAAGCGCTCAAAGAAACTACGGATCTCGATGCTGATAGCGCTGGTGAAGTAATTAAAACAGTCACCAAGTCTCAAGGTGTCAAGAAAGGAGTCGTGATGAAGTCTCTACGGGCTGCCCTCACAGGCGACCTACATGGGCCAGAAATCCTACCCTCGTTTGTGCTACTTCATCGTAAAGGTTTAGCATTGCCCCGTTTACAACGCGCCTTAACCGTATAACAAAGCCCTGTGTAGGGCTGAACTAGCTTTTGATTGTGCAGCTTCGCCGCGCCATCAAAAGCTGGTTTACTCAGTAGAAAGTTGCGTCATGAATGAGCAGTAGGTAATAGCAAACTTTGCTCGATCGCTTGTCTGACAGATTGACGCACATAGCAATCACTTTCGAGACATTCGACTAATAGACGGTTCGCATTACAGTATTGACGTAGAAGCTCTACTTGATGGGAGGTGAAGTCACAACTTTGACCAATGTTACGGTGATTGACGGTCTGTAGACGTAAATCATTTGCCCAATGCTGCCATTGCACATCACTATCAGCATCATCAGGACAGTTGGCGATTAACTCTGTGAGAGCATTAGCTAAGTGAGGTTCTTGCATTTCTTGGGCGTACTCTAGAGCAAGACTAAGATCTAGATCAAGATCAAGTCCGAGATCTTCTCCATCTTTAGTTTCCAACGCCCTCGCCAAATCAAAGGCTAGATCAAGGTTAAGATTACGATTTTGACAGAGATCAAGGTCAAGTACGAGAGTTCTTGCTAATACGTTTGCCAAATTAAGCGGATCACTCTGAGCGATCGCTCTCCCCAATGTTAAATAGAAAGCACGTACCGACTGAATGCGATTGGGAACTTGAGCAGATTCAGATTTTTGGTTGACCCATTGCAACAGGGTTTGTAATTGTGAATCCCCAGCTAACAAGCGATCGCATTGCTCTTTCATTAACTGCAATAAGTTATCGGCTGATCGCATCATCCCCACTGCCAGACGTAAAATGTCATGCCAACGGTGATCAGTAATTTTACTCGCTAGCAAAGTTAGCGTATCTTGGTTGCCATTATAGACAAGCTCCCGCGCCGCTAAATATTCCTGAAAAGTTAAATGTGAAAAAGAATAAATTCCCTTAGCGCGTTCCACAAACAACCCATGTTGAGATTCTATCGCTTTGATAATTGCTTCACTATCTAGTTGCAACGCATCCTCTTCAGTATGCGCCTTAGGCAAATTGCGGATGTAATCAGTGATATAGCGTTCCAAATCGACTTGCCGAAAGAAATAATCTCCTTGATAAAAGGTTGTACAGGCAACCTGAGACAAGAGATCTTCTTTACGTTGCATCGATAAATTTTTGTAAATCTGATGTCGTTCAATATTGCGTTTGGCATCCCATTTTTTGAGTAATACATCTAATCCCTCACGATAGAGTTCCGAACGATTGGTGGGGAAATCACCAAATTCATCAAATACTAAACATAGTAGTGTGAGCAGTAAAGGATTGGTAGCCAATTCTTGAATAGGGCGATTATCTTCGACTTTTCGCAGAAAAAGCTCAATATGTCGAGAATTACCAGCAAACCAACGCTGAGCAAACTGAGAAATCTGCAATGGTCGGAAGTTCGCTACCTCAACTTCCGTAAACTTCTCAAATACATATTCCTGCGCTCCCAACCGACTTGTAATTACAAAGCGATTGCTATAGTACTGCTCTGAGAAACTCCGCAGATCTTCGAGAACGCGATGCAAATCATCTTCGCGAACTTCATCCAGTCCATCCCAAAATAGAATTGCTCGTCCATGTTGTAGAAGTTGTCTAACCGCTAGCTCATCACCAATGTTGTAAGCATGAAAGTCTTGAGCAATATAATCTAATAATCGTGGGTGCGATTCCACTCCAGCATACTGACGCAACGTCACAAAAATCGGTACTAAATCGCTAAAAATCTCGCCTTGAGAACATTTCAAGGCAGTGTATTTTAACAGCGTCGTTTTTCCTGCCCCTAGTTTGCCTAGCAACATTAGCTTGTGATAGCGATTTAAAGCCTCTATGCTCGACACACGATCTTCATTAATCACGCCCATTTCCATGCGATCGCGCCCATGATAAGTAGCCAGTAAATCAGCAATTCCTAAACGCCGACGGCTCGTAATTTTTTCGAGAACATCGGTTCCTGTATAGATATTTTCCAGATCAATCGGGTGCGACATATCCAAAACTCGCATGGTGGCACAGCGTTCTTGGATAATCTGGCGACTGCGATAGCGCAGTTGCTGCACCAGTTCTGCGATATTAATATCTACGGAAATAACCCCTTGATTAGAAGGAGTTTGGTTACCAATCAATAAGTTTTGTTCACTCTGTGGAATAGTTTCGGCATCTAGAAAATTTTGCAAAATATGCAAGAGGCGATTATTTTTACCAGGCCCCTTACCGCTGATATCAAACTTCCGATATATTTCCCCCATGCGCTTGCGATAGGCTTCTTCAGAAATACCAAGAAAACTGGCAACTTCACGATCTTCACGATTTTCTCCAAATCTCAATAGGAAAACACTTTCCTGATCGGCGGAAAGCTGATGGGTTTGCGCCATTCGCATCAGAAATTTTTGGGGAAACATAATCGAAACAATTTATCATAGGGGAAGCGGCGCAAAGCGCCACTTCCCCTATGATAAATGCCGATCGCACCATGTATCAATATCTGTTAGTAAGCGATCGCCAATTTCCCAAGGCAATAAGTGAGCCGTATTTGGATAGCAAATAAATTCGCAATTCGGTAATAGCTTTGCAGTCTCTTGGGTTGATGCCGCCGTAATATGTCGATCTTGCTCGGCGGCGATCGCTAGACAAGGAACTTGAATTTTAGATAAATCATCAGTGCGATCGTATCCCTGCCGCAGCGCTCGCATTAATGCTCTTTGGGCATAGCGCGAGGTTTGTAAATAGGCTTTTGCGCCAGTATGAGAAATTTGATCGTAGGCTAACTTCGTATGTTGCTGAATCAAATATTTGATCAGCGATCGCTTACCAAACCATTCAATATGCCAACGCTTTTTTGGCACAATCCAATGCAGTCCAACGGCGATTACTAAATTGACATATTCCCACCAAGGGATTGTGGGTAAGCTACTGCGGGGCTTGGCGGCAGTAGCAATTAAAATTAAACCGACAATTTTGGGACTGAAACCATTTTGCGGTGAATTTTGGAACTCCATTACCCGCAGTGCCAACTCCATCGCCAAAATACCACCCAAAGACCATCCCAAAATCAGATATTCCGTAGATGGCTGATCATTTGATCCATCTTGCAGTTCTGATTGATAGTCTCGTTCCAAAAGATTCCAAAGATCTTGTATGTGATCTAACATTGTGAAGTTTGCAGTTGCCTTACAATTTCCATAACCACGCAAATCAGGCGCAATCGCTCTAATACCTTGATCATGAAAGTGTTGGGCAAATATCTGCATTGCTTCACTATTTCCGGGGTGTCCGTGCAAGCATAGAATTTTTAATTGGCGATCGCTACTCATCAGAAACACATTTGAAACTATTTGCATTTGAAATAAATCAAGTCTTATTTACCTTAACCTGACAATGACGCAGACTTCACAAGAGAACGACGCTTCTAAGCTCCCAATAGATAAAAGCGTTAGTCAAAATCAACCAATCAATATCATTCCAGTTGGTGAAGTTATCGCTAACTTAACTTATGAAAGTCTCATAGAAATGTTGCGATTACTCAAAAAACATACAGGGATTGCCTGTATTCAAACACCTCATTTCAGTTGGAAAATATTTATTAATGACGGGAGTATCGCTTTTATTGAGGACAAAAACGAATTTTTGCCCACATTAAATCGCAAATTAAAAATTCAAAAAGTTTATGTTTTACAGGATCTTTTGCGTAGTAATGCCAACCATCCGATTAATTGTATTGATACGTACAGTTTATTAGGTAAAATTTATGCCCAAGATCGGGAAAATTGCCTATCAATTTTTAAAGAAATATTATTAGAAAACTTTTTAGCGATTTCTTTAGAAAAAAAGTTTTCCCTAGTATGGAAGCGATTGCCATTAGATCCCCAAATTGTTCTGCCAATTTGGCAATTACCCGATCTGGAAAAAGTGATCGCTAAAGCAACTGCTCAATGGCGCACCTTTAATTATGTTCATCATCCATATCAAACAGTACAACTACTAGATCCCGAATGTAGCATTGCCCAAGTACCACTGTTTACCCAAGTCACCAATGGTAAATGTCGGATTAGCGAAATTGCTGATCACTTTCAACAACATATCACTCGCACTGCTCTCAAACTTGATAAACTAGCCGAAAATCGCACTATTGCCATCTTGCCTTTAACATTAAGCGGCCCCGATGCAAATGAGGGGTTAAACCTTGATGAAATAGTAGAAACGCGATCGCACCCCAAAGTGATGATCGTTGATGATTCCCCTGTGTTGTTAAAACAATTTGGCAATTTACTTACAAGTTGGGGATATCAATTAAGTTTGGTCGGTGACTCCGCTAACGCAACTAAGCAAATGTTGTCGGAGAAACCTAACATTGTATTTATAGATATAAACATGCCTAACTTAAATGGGTTTGAACTGATTAAACAAATTCGTCGTCAACCCTCATTAGCTGGCACCCCTTTGGTTTTAGTTACGTCCGAAAATACGATTACCAACAACTTTCGTGCAAAATGGGCAAATTGTCGTTTTTTAAGTAAGCCGAGCACCCCCAATGACATTCAAGAATTTCGTGAGCAAGTTCGGAAGATTTTGCAAGATGTGAACGCCCTACCGCAATCGTAGATACATAAGAGTGACAGATCAAAGAGCCGCCACTCTTATGTTGGGTTTGAAGTGAATGGCAAGCTTTAACTAAACGTCAGTTCGACGAAAGCGAGAAATGGTAAGAATCGCCAAGCGATTCTTACCATTTCTCGCTATTTGCGGCGTGCTATTTGCTTACTTTTCCCGTTATCTTTTTATTCCAGCGTAACCATCAATATGCATACCGCCAGATTCCCTATTCTGGCGTTGCACATTGTCATTAAGCAAGACTTATTGCAAATTAGTTTGTTTGTAAAACCCTTGTATACAGAGCA
>JBJTVM010000631.1:0-1613 GCA_046081205.1 Pseudanabaena sp.
GATTTTCTGCTTTTTTGTTTGATGAGATGCATAAGCAGAATTACGGCATAGCTACGAATGTTGTTAATTTTATCGTCACGGCTCATTTCTTCTAATTCATTAACAATCGCCAATGCTCCAGTCATATCGCCTTTAGTTAGCAATTCCCTTAACGTCAAAAGTTCTTCCATATCTTTATTGTGTGAGAACGCGATATTTTCTACTCTCTATACTATAGCGGTTTTCAAATGAGTACGTACTCATTTGAAAACGCAAAACCCTTACTAGGACTTTCTGAAAAAGTCTACAGGGTGATTATGACCAAGTGCCTTGGGCTTCTTAAGATGGCGATGCGATCGCTTGTAAAACGACTTTGGGCGAAAGTTTATCCTTAAACCAAACCGTTAGCGCAGGTGTATCACTTACTTTTACACCAGCCTTCTCCAGATTTAGCCGTTCTGAAATCGCCAAAATCAAATTCTCACAGTTAGCTTGCCGCACTTGCGAAAATTTCTTGCGTAAATACTCAGGTCGCCAATAACCGACAATCTCTAATAAATAACTCCGCCCATCAGGATGTACCAATCGAAAATCAGGGATCATCACACTTCCAGGGATGGGAATTAGATCAACTTCTCTTTCTAGTTTCCATTCTGTTTTTAATTCCGCCCATCGCTCGGCAAAGGATGACTCGATCGCACTATCATACATTTTACCAGCAGGATAATGGCTGACTAAACCACAATCAGAATCGAGAGTAAATAAACCAGTACGCTTTTGCTTGGAATAAGTATCCTTTTCAACGAGGGTAGCGTTGAGACTCCATTTGGTGACATGGAGTAAAGCAGGAAGTAGCTTAGCGATCGCTAGTCCGTAACGGGTACTCGTACCAAACAAACTGGTTGCGCCATCGACGGTAATCGTAAAGCCATAATCGACATCACCTTCAATATAGGACATCAGTTGAAATAGCTTGAGATAACGGAACAGCAACTTATATTCTCCTGGATCATTACGATGGACTTTGAGCGTCATATGACTTGCCCGATAGAAAATCCCCTGCACTTGCGAGAGATTGTAACGGTGGATCAGATCTTCAGGTGTTGGGCTGTCAAATTCAGTCAGAATCCGATTTTCGATTAGATCAGCATATAGTCCTTTTGTAATTTGCGAAGGTAAGACTTCGCGCTTAAGTTCTTTAGTTAGGCTATCGGCAAGTTTGGTAAGGGTTTGCTGCGTAGCCTGCTGACTAGGTATAACTTGAGATGACAACTCGAAAATACGACGGCGTAATTCTTGCGGATCGAGAGGACTAACAATTTCAAAAGTACTGAAACTGGACTTGAGAATATGTGCTAATCCGCGCTTTACTCGATAATCTGGAGTATCACCTTCAAGTTCTTGCAATAGGCGATCGAGTTCCCCCTGTGTCCTACCCTTGGCATTCTCAAAAATTGCAATTAGTTCTGTGGCGATCGCCTGATGCTTATGATCCAATTTCAAACGTTTAGGAACGACCGTTTCGCCATTCAGTCGATGCATCAGGAGTTCGCTAGGCAGCATAGATGTTTCACAGAAATGCTAATTTAGAGGTGTTCCTTTCCTTTTTACAGCAATTACCGATCAAACGAACC
>JBJTVM010000632.1:0-3987 GCA_046081205.1 Pseudanabaena sp.
GTTTCCCCGCCTTCGGCGGGGAAACAAACCTGCACTTCACTAGCCTGATACAGTCTATAAAACCTAAAAAGAGTGTGGCATCTCAGAGTACTTCCTCATACTTTTTGGGGTTTACAACTGGTGTCAGCATAAGTTCGATATAGCTATTTAGGGCGTACTTCGCACACCCCAAATAGCTATATCGAACTCACGTTAAGTTAAAGTAGGAGAATACTTTTAAGCCGTTAGATGCTTTTATGAACGATCACAAAAATGAAGACAACTATTTAAATGATGACGAGTTATTTCGTTTGGGAGGGGAAAACAACTAACTTTTTAATTGTGCCTGCGGAAATTCGCTATCACCATATTAAAGTTGAAGACTTAGATAAGCCCGTAGCGGCGATTACCTATAACGGATCTACTTATAGTTTATTTCGTACTAGTTTTGACTGGGCTGGAGTCAAAAAAATAACTAGCCGACTCTCCACAGCTTATGTCATTACGGTTATTTCCAAAGGGTGGGCGATCTGGACTTTTGAATATTAGTTTCGTTGATCGAGAAGCTCGGCAAAATCCTGTTCAAAATCCTCATTTGTAATCCGTAAATTTTCCAGCAAATTAGAAGCATCACGCTGATGACGGCGGATCGCAAAAATAGCAGCGCGATTACTTAGAAAAGCGAGATCGGCTCCATTCCAACCTTCAGTACGGTCAGACCAAACATCTAAATTGAGATGAGCATCAAGGGGGCGATCGCGATTATGTACTTCTAAAATCGAACTGCGGCTGTCGCGATCTGGTAAATCGACCATCATATGCAATTCGATCCGCCCCGATCGCAGCAGTGCAGGATCGATAAAATCACGGCGATTGGTTGCGCCAATTACCAATAGCCCTTCAGCCGATTGCAATCCATCAAGTTCGGTTAGTAATTGACCAATCACGCGATCGCTTACACCACTGTCGCCTTGATAGCTACCCCTAGCAGGTGCAAGCGTATCGATCTCATCAATAAATATGACGCAAGGAGCCGCCTGACGAGCTTGGGCAAATAACTGTCTAATCGATTGTTCAGAAGCGCCAACCCATTTAGTTAGCAGTTCTGACCCCGCAACGGCAATAAAATTTGCTTGGGCTTGAGTAGCGATCGCTTTAGCCAGTAAAGTCTTGCCCGTTCCTGGTGGGCCATAGAGGAGGACTCCACGGGTTGCTTTAGCACGGGTATGGGCATAGAGTGCAGGATCAACTAACGCGCCTGCTACTGCTTCTTGAAGGGTTTGCTTAACTTTCGCCAGACCACCGATTGCAGACCATTGCACAGTAGGAACTTGAATTTGTAGCGATCGCAACACGGCTGGGTGAACCTGCTTTAAAGCAAATTCAAAATCTGCACGATTTACATCAAGAGTTTCAGGAATATCTGCCACACTGGTCACTTGTCGGCGCAAAGCATTAGTTGCCGCCACTTGGCAAAGCCCCTTAATATCTGCTCCCACATAACCATAGGCGCGATCGGCAATCTCATCTAAATCTACATCACCAGTCAAAGGCATTGATCGCGTATGGATTTCCAAAATTTCACGACGCGCATGGCGATCGGGTATGGGGAAAATAATCTCGCGATCAAATCGTCCTGGGCGACGGAGGGCAGGATCGATCGCATCGGGGCGATTGGTCGCGGCTAGCACGATTATGCCCTTGGTTTCAGCAAATCCATCCATTAAGCCTAGCAATTGCGCTACTAGACGCTTTTCCACTTCTCCTTCTACATTTGCTCTATTAGGAACGAGAGCATCTATTTCATCGATAAAAATCAAACAGGGTGAAGATTTGGCAGCTTTCTCAAATACCTGACGTAACCGAGTTTCAGCTTCACCATAGTATTTACTAATAATTTCTGGTCCCACAATCGCGATGTAATTTACGCCCAATAGGTTTGCCAGCGATCGCGCTGTCAAGGTTTTGCCAGTACCAGGAGGACCCACTAAAAGAATGCCTTTTGGTGGCTCTAGACCTAGTTTTGCCAGAACATCAGGACGCTTTAGAGGGATTTCAACTAAATCACGTAGCTGTGCTAAGGTGTCACCCAATCCCCCCACTAGTTCGGCGATCTCCTGCGGTTTTTCAGTTGCAGAATTATCTTTTTCAGGTTTGACAACATCAGGGGAGGTGACTTCACTTCCCCCACCTGTTGCCGTAGCAGCACGAGGCGATCGGGGAATATTACTGCGTCGGGGAATGCTGGACAATGGACGGGAATTGACATTTACTTCAGTGTGAATTTCGCCAGATTGTTGCTTCTCCTCTAATTTTTGAGCAAGAGCGATGAGTTGATCGAGATTTAACAACTGCTTGACATCTCCCACTAGAGATTCCAATCCTTCCACTTTGAAGGCAAATTTGTCTTTAAAACTATCTTTGTCATTACTCATTAACAGTATTTCCTATGTGCGGCAATTTTAGCGTTTTGCATTCAACACAAAATTTATTGTGGTTCTATTTGAATGGTAATTGCAGTAATTTCTATGCTAGCTCTGATGAAAGGGCGATCGCATCAGCATAAAGTCAAAATTTATATGGCATCAGGATCGACACCGATTGATCTTAAATAATCTGCTAACCTTTGCTTTTGCTGGCGTTCCTGTTCAGCGATCGCTGCATAGTGCGTCGCCCGCTCGTCACCCGTCTGTAATAAGTTTCCAGACTGATCCCACCAACGCAGCCAAAGTGTTTCACCCTCATTTTGAAGCCCCAGTTCCACACCCATTGGCGCGATCAGATAATGCCCATGTTGATTAGGTATGGATTTCTCATAGCGACCATCAACCAAATGATAACAGTCCAGCAAGGCTCTCCTTGCGTCAAAAATGACGTAGTAAGGTATCCGAATTGCCTGTTCATAAACCCAAAATTTACCTGCTTTTTGGTTGTCATTGGGAGGTGTTGCATCTCTTTCTTCTGCACCATTGCCAGAGACAAATTCAATTGCAATTAATGGAGCGATAAACTCTTTCCACAGTACATAGGAACGACGATATTCGCCGTCAATTAATGGGGGTACATTTCCAACATAAAACCAGTCAGGGGCCTCTGCCCCCTTTTCCGCAGGTTCAGTTAGCCGCCAATAGATGCCACTATCTTGCCCAATACAATAGTTTCCATCAGGATGCAATTTTTGTAAGATTGGTTCAATAGAACTAGTTAAAACTATACTTTGTGGATGCTCTTGAAAATTTTTCACAAAGGTTCCATCAGATTCTGGCAGTTGGGTATGATCGGGTAGACTAAGTGGAATTGATTGAACAAGTTGAGATGTGGTAGCATCAGGCTTAACCATTACTTGATTGCTTTCCATAGTAACTCCAAGAGATTACATTGAAGTAATCCTAGCACATCACCAAAAGCTTTCAGGGATTTTCAAGCTTTTCAAATATGGATCAAAAATGGATCAAGATTCTCCGCATACTGCACTATGTTACGTATTTGTCTATGGTACTCTCAAACCAAATGAAGCTAATTTTGAGACATATTGCGCTGGCAAGTTCCATTCTCAGCAACAGGCGATCGCCTATGGCGATTTATTTGCATTGCCAATGGGTTATCCTGCGATGACTGTCGGTAACGCTCAAGTGCATGGATATCTGCTCTCTTTTCCTGATGCCAGTATTTTAGAGGCATTGGATGAGCTAGAGGATTATCAAAGCGATCGGGCATCGCATGAAAATTTATATGATCGACGACTGATCGAGGTTTTTGATTTACAAGGAGAGTCTCTGGAGATGGCATGGGCGTATTTTATGGAATTAGCACAAGTCACTAAATTTGCAGGTATTGCTCAACCTGATGGCTTATGGACTCATAACCACGAAATGTTTTAAAAGCGATCGCTTATAACTCATACAAATCCTTAAACCATTTCACAAATTTCTGAGCATTAGGATGTTGTGGATCAAAAATTTTTTCCATCACGGCTTGATGTAACTGTCGTCCTGGGGGATTTTGCCA
>JBJTVM010000633.1:0-8770 GCA_046081205.1 Pseudanabaena sp.
GCGTAGCGCCGCCCATCCTTACCTAGAGTCCTGACAATTTTTGTTGTTACGAAAATTGCAACTGAGAAACTAACAATTAATTTTGGTGGGAGACTCAAGCATAGGAAATATTAATAGCTTGCCGAACTGTTTAGCTCAAGGACGCAGTTGGCAATGAGGAGCGAATTACCATGAAATCGATCAAGCCTATCTACATTGCTATCCCTTTGACGATCGCCCTTGCAGGAGTGATTGCTCACCGTACATTGGCTCAGTCCAGCCCGATCAATCAACCTCTACCAACTCCTAGCTCAATGGTCAAATCAGGAATTATGGAACCAGTCAGCGATCGCCACTCTAGCAATGAATCAACCAAAGATCGTCCTGTCAGTGGGCTGTATGCGCAAACATCAGATCGCAAGCAACAAGCTTTTACCCTGACCAATACTGATGTAAAGGGAAAAATATCTGGCAACATTTCGCGAGTGGAAGTCACCCAAACTTTCCAGAATCCCTATGACAAACCACTAGAAGCAATCTATGTATTTCCATTGCCTGATCAAGCGGCTGTCGATGATATGGAAATAAAGATTGGCGATCGCGTGATTAGAGGTGATATCAAAAAAAGGGAAGAAGCCAAAGAAATCTATGATCGAGCTAGAAAAGAAGGACGTACCGCAGGTTTACTAGAGCAAGAACGCGATAATATCTTCACTCAGTCTCTGGCAAATATTAAGCCTGGAGAACAAATCAAGGTGACAATTCGCTACACCGAAAGCTTGAAATTTGAAAAGGGTGATTATGAATTTGTCTTCCCGATGGTGGTAGGTCCTCGCTACATTCCAGGGCAGGCGATCGATCCCAAGGGCAATACAATCCAAGTTCCCGATGCTTCACGGATTAATCCTCCTGTCTTGCGACCTGAAACGCGATCGGGTAATGATATTACTGTCAATCTGCAAATTGATGCAGGTGTTCCCATTCGCAATCTTTACTCTACTTCTCATCGCATAGATGTCCAGAACAACAGTGAAACTGTGCAGCTAAAACTTGCATCTGGCGATAACATTCCCAACAAAGACTTGATTGTGCGCTACAAAGTCAGTGGTGATCGCACCGAACCCACAATCTTAACTACCAATACCGATCAAGGCTCACACTTTGCTACCTATTTGATTCCAGCGATCGCCTATCGCTCTGACCAAATTGTGCCGAAGGATGTGGTCTTCTTGATGGATACATCAGGTTCTCAATCAGGTGATCCGATCATCAAATCAAGAGAACTGATGCGTCGTTTTATCAATGGATTGAATCCTGGTGATACATTTACAATAATTGACTTCTCAAACACCACCCGTCAGCTTTCGAGCTATCCTTTACAAAACAACGCTATCAATCGCCAGAAAGCAATGAACTACATCGATCAAGTCGATGCGAACGGTGGTACAGAATTAATGAATGGTATCAATGCGGTGACGAAATTTCCGACTGCATCGGATGGGCGGATTCGCAGTGTGGTCTTGATTACGGATGGGTACATTGGCAATGACAACGAAGTTATCGCAGCCGTACAGAAAAATCTCAAACCAGGGAATCGTCTTTATAGTTTTGGCGTTGGTAGTTCTGTCAATCGCTACTTGCTAGAGCGAGTTGCGGAAATGGGACGAGGTACAGCGCGAGTAGTGCGCCAAGACGAACCAACTCAAGAAGTCGCTGAAAAGTTTTTCCGTCAGATTAATAATCCAGTACTTACCAATATTCAAGTGAAATGGGAAGGAGATGGTACGGCTCCCGAAATCTATCCCAGCAACGCTCCTGACTTGTTTGCTGAGCAACCGTTAGTTTTGTTTGGTAAAAAAGGTGATCGCCTTAATGGCAAGCTCAAAATTACAGGTATTGCCGCAGGTGGTGAACGCTACGTACAAACCCTTGATGTGAATTTTGATGGTGTCAATAGTAATCTTGGCATTGCCCAACTATGGGGACGCGCCCGCATTAAAGACTTAATGAATCAAATGTTTGGTGGTGAAGTCAAGTCTCTAGTCGATGCAGTTACCCAAACCGCGCTCAACTATCGCCTACTATCGCAATACACAGCCTTTGTCGCCGTAAGTGATGAAGTGCGTGTCAATCCCGATGGTAGCAAAATGACTGTCCAAGTTCCTGTCGAATTGCCTCAGGGTGTCGATTTTGGTATGACAACAGAAGAGATAGAAAATAATCGGACTCTTAAACCTGCGGCTCCAATTCCTTCAGCTTTACCACGTCAATATTCTGTCCCTTCTGGAAGAGTGCAAGGAGGAGCTGTTACTGGCAGCGATCAGCTTAACTTAAGACTGAGAACTAATGTTGATCCTGCAAATATTCCTGCCGAACCTTCGACAGTAAGTAAACAAGCGCCTAGCTCACAGGTTCAAGTGGTCAACATCTCAGGGCTTACAGATGTAGATATAAATCTTGTTCAACAAGCGATCACCCAACAATTGCAGTCAATCAATCTTCCTACGGGATTCAAAGGCACTATAGTTTTAGAGATTCCCATCCAAAATGGCAGATTGACAAGGTTTGTACTAGATGATGTGGCTTCGACCGTAAAGGACAAAAATCTTGTGGAAACGATCAAGCGATCGCTGCAAAACGTTGTCTTGCCATCCACAGCAAAAGGTACGATGCGCCTGACATTAAGTATAACGTGAGTTCAATATAGCCATTTGCACCGCGCGAGGCGCGGTGCAAATGGCACAAAATGGCGTAGCCATTTTGTACTTTGGTATAACTAGGTTTTAGGATACAACTTCATCAATGCTTGTACTTGCTCAGCATGATAAGAACTGCGCGTAAGCGGCGAAGATACCACTTGCAAAAATCCCATCTCTTCTCCAGCAACTCTCCATGACTCAAACTGCTCAGGCGTTACGAACTCATGCAAAGTTAAATGCTTCGCCGAAGGTTGTAGGTATTGACCGATGGTAATAATATCGCAATCCACTGCTCTCAAATCATGCATCACTTCCAAAACCTCTTCATTGGTTTCGCCCATGCCCACCATAATACCCGACTTAGTATAGACCCAAGGTGCGATTTCACGAGCGCGACGCAATAGCTCTAAACTACGCTGATATTCTCCCTGTGGACGCACGCGACGATAAAGTCTTGGAACAGTCTCTGTATTGTGATTAAGCACATGAGGACGCGCTGCCAAAATTGTTTCTAAAGCTTCCCAATTAGCACAAAGATCAGGAATCAGCAGTTCAATTGTGGTGTGTGGCATCAATTTGCGGACTTCTTCAATACATCGCACAAACTGAGATGCTCCTCCATCGGGTAAATCGTCACGGTTAACGGAAGTAATTACGACATGCTTTAGATTCATCCTTTGCACCGCTTCACCCAAATTAATGGGTTCCATAGGATCAAGAGCCTTAGGTTTCTTCTCAAAGTCAATATCGCAGTAAGGACAAGCACGAGTACAGGCTGGTCCCATAATCAAAAATGTGGCAGTACCTTGGTTAAAGCATTCACCAATGTTTGGACAAGATGCTTCTTCGCAAACAGTATTTAGCCCTAAGTCACGCAAGACTTCTTTAACATTGCCAACACGCTCCCACTGTGGGGCTTTAACCCGCAACCAATCTGGTTTGACTGCCATATTTGTGATTACCTTAAGATCTAGCCTACATAGATCATGCAATTTTTGTAACGTTTTGTATTTTAACGCAATTACTCCTTGCACATCCAAGAATTAGTAGAGCGGCGCTTTGCGCCACACCACTAATTCCAACTCACAAAATGGTGTAGCCATTTTGTGAGTTGGAAACTCTTGCTGAGTTTGGTTTTAGTTCGCAAAAGTGTTATTAACGTGAGTTAGTGTTGCTAATCCTTTCTAGAAGCCAGTTTAAAATTAACCTGAACTGAGGTTTTTATAGGTAATTACTGCCCACTATAATTTACAGTTATATAGATAGAGTAAAGCTTTGCTAGCTCTCTCTATTGCAAACACCACATTTTGAGATATGTCATGCTCTGTCCGTTTTGTCAGCATACCGATAGCCGCGTTTTAGAATCTCGTTCGGCAGAGGCAGGCTGTAGTATTCGACGCAGGCGCGAATGTCTTAATTGTCAGCGTCGGTTTACCACCTACGAGCGTATCGAGTTTGTGCCAATCACTGTTGTGAAACGAGATGGAGTAAGTGAATCCTTCGATCGCTCGAAGCTTTTGCGGGGCATGATTCGAGCATGTGAGAAAACGGGGGTATCACAAACTGCCCTAGAGTCAATCATTGACGAAATCGAAGCGCAACTACAAGTACGCGATCGCCATCAAGTATCAAGTGTAGAAATTGGAGAAATGGTGTTGCAATACTTACAAGATGTAAGTGAAGTTGCCTATGTAAGATTTGCTTCAGTATATCGACAGTTTAAAGGGGTGCGAGATTTTGCTGAAGCCTTAAATCATTTTGCCTCAAATTAGTAGCGTTTTTAGTTTGAGTTGCTCAAACTTAATCAAATACTGTATCAAGCTAAGGTACATAAAAACGCTGCTAACAAAAATTTGTAAAGAAAAGTTGAAATTTTTTATTTATCCTAGCTATAATGACATTGTTTTTGTAATCCCGATCGCATTTCAGGGTCTAAATTAGGAGGTATTGATTTGGCAAGGAGACGTAAGCGGAAAAGTAGACGTCGCCAAGAAGGGCGCAAAATCCTAGAACATATTCCTCAATTTAGTATCGATAGCGGTGAAGATAAGCCTGTGACGGCTGCACGTAAGTACATTCATACACATGGCATTCTTCCTCCAGCACTGTTGCTTGTAAGACGTAACGAACATACAACAGATCGATACTTCTGGGCAGAAAAAGGACTATTCGGAGCACAGTATGTTGAAGAAAATCACTTCTTGTTCCCTAGCCTAAAACCACCCGAAGAAAGAGAAGTTGCACTAGCTGGATGTAGATAAGTTTTTATCAGTCTAACAGAGCAACAAAAAATGTCGCTTTTTCGGTTCCACTTTTGCAGAACGTTATATTTATGAATGCTTATCTCTTTTAAACGCGATTTTGATCGTGAAAAATTAGAAGGTATTAAGTTTTAATTGTAAATTGCTGTAAAAGGTAGCTATGTAAGTATGTTTAATTGATTGTCTTGTTAAATATACTTAAATAATTAATAGTTTTCTAAGTAGCTGAAAAAGCGAGTAATTTATTTGTTAATTTAAATATTAACAGTTGAATTCTTTCATCACATCTTCCAGAAGTGATATTCCATTTCTCTTTTGTTTTTTTAATAATTCGACACAAAAAGCAGATGTGCGTGAAGCATTTATCTGCTTTTTGTTTTTTCTAATCTAACAGAACCTCATCGAGTTAACTCGATGAGAGTTCAATATATCCATTTGCAGCGAGCATCGCACGCCACAAATAGATATATTGAACTAAATTTTAAATAAAAAAAGAGCAAGCCTAAGTTTGCTCTTTTTTTATTTAAAATTTAGTTTGTACAACTTAGTAGTTGATCGATCTTCAATGTTAAGCATAGAGAAAACCCCAAAAAGGTGATCGCTAAGCGTTCACAACTTCATTGCTAGTTGTTTTTTTCCAACCTCTAGGCAACTTCAAGTCATCAGGATCAACGTAATGACAAGCATGGTCATCTAAGCAAATCAAAGCCCAACCATTGCCATCAATATTAACCAGTTTGTAGGAAGCCTCTAGCACAAAAAAGCCTTTGTGGTTGCGGGTATCGGGCTTAACTCTAACGTTTTCTAAAATCATTTTATTAACTTCCTTCTAAATAAAAAATTGACACCTAACTGCAATTAAAAAATTAGCAGCTTTAGTTATTTATATTTAGGTAGCCTAACACCCTTGACAAAAATCCTGTGTTAAGTTTTTCTGACATAAAACCGATTGATATGAAGTTATGTAATGTTAGATAAAGTTATTTACTGTATTTGATAGATTCCTATTAACAAATTTTGACAATAAACAGAAATTAACCAGAAGTTGCCAGTTATCGACTAATTCAATACCCAATCTCTAACCTTTTCAAGGGCTTTCCAGTCTGGGCGGCGACGCAGACCCTCTTCAAAATTCTCAACAATTTCTGGCTTAATATCTTTCAAAATCATTAGCCAGTTTTGAGCGGCTTCAACTTGCTCCCGGACACCCTTTTGAGATAGCTCTAACAACGCGATCGCTAGATTAATATGACCTTGAGGATCTTCGGGGGCGATTTTAACGGCTTTTTGACCAGCCTTAACAGCAAGTTTGGCGTTATTGTCTAGTAAATATAGCCAAGACAAACAAATCCAGCCACTAGCAACTTTGGGCTGCCGATCGCATACTTTTTCAAACACAGGAATTAAGGTTGCCGCAGATTCACCCTGCTTGTAGCGTTCTAAACCTTGAGTGAATAAATCTTCTGCTAATTCTGTATTCATTGAGCGAATCAAAACTCCAAAGCCGTATTTTTTGCATTAGTGATACTAGCATAAAGTGGCATCAAAACTCACCAGCCCAAAACTGTACTTATGAGCCAGCGTATATCGATTATTGATGTGGGGATTGACACCACTAGCTATGCCGATACTTGCGATCGCATTACATTGCTTGCTCAGCAAAATCAAGCTAGCTATATTGTGGCGGCTAACGTCCATGTGGTGATGACGGCTTACTGGAATCGGTCTTATCGCCAAGTATTGGCTAATGCGGAAATCGTAACCCCTGATGGAATGCCACTGGTATGGGGATTGCGATCGCTAGGAGTAAAAGATCAGCAACGAGTTTATGGACCAGATCTGATGCTGGCAATGTGCGATCGCGCTGCACAGGAACATATCCCTATTTATTTATTCGGTGCAACGATCGAAACACTCAACAAATTAGAGCAGAATTTAAAATTTCGCTTTCCAGATTTGGCGATCACGGGTAAACATGCCCCACCATATTTCGAGATTAATGATCCTAACTTTGAATCACAACTGACTGAAGATCTCCAACTGATTGCTAATTCGGGAGCAAATGTTGTATTTATCGCACTTGGTTGTCCTAAGCAGGAATTTTGGATGAGCTATGCCCATCATCGATTGGATGCCGTAATGATTGGGGTCGGTGCAGCCTTTGATTTTCATAGTGGCAAGATTTCCCAAGCTCCACGTTGGATGATGGCGATCGGCTTGGAGTGGCTATATCGCTTCAGCCAAGAACCAATGCGTTTATGGCAACGTTATTTGATTAATAATCCATGTTTTGTAATTTTGTTTTGCCTTCAACACTTACGCCGAATTTTTCAATCTCCCAAGAGCTAGAGAGTATGCTCAGCAAACTCTCTAGCTCTTGGGCATATAGCAATCCTAAATGTTTTTTGAGCGCACCCCAAAGGGGTGCGCTCAAAAAAACACAAATGATTTCGCGTCAGTTCGATGAAAGCGAAAAATGGTAAGAATCGCTAAGCGATTCTTACCATTTTTCACCATTTTCGGCGTGCGAAGCACGCCGCAAATGGCGGAAAATTGAACTTACCTTTTTTATTCGGGCTGCTTTTTAGAAGTAATATCTCTAATCGTGACTGTAAAACCATCACCTAACTTGACCACAATTACTTGATACCAACCAACAGGTTCAGCAGAATAGTATATTTCTTCATCCAGAGGAACCCCAGTTTCTACCACATTAACTAAGCGCTCAAATAGTTGGCGATTAAATTTTTCTAGAAATCGCCTTAGCACTAATTTACCGATTAAATCTTCGCGACCGCGATCGAACATCCTCGATATCATCGGATTCAATACTAAGCAACGAAAATCGATAATATTACCTGTAATTGGATCACGAACAGCTTGCATCGCAGCAATACCATCGGACACACTATTTAAGACACTAGTTACTAAAGCTCTCGATTGATACAGCATTTCTTCAGTTTCTTTGTGTCTAGCAATTTCGTCTTGAAGCATCCGTTTCTGGCGCTGAATTGTCAATTGGTTTTCGAGACGGACTAATACTTCCTCGCTTTGAAATGGCTTGCAGATATAATCAACGCCTCCAGACCAAAAAGCTTTTACTTTGTCAAAAACATCATCAAAAGCGCTAATAAAAATGACTGGGATATCACGGAGATCTTCATCATCTTTGAATGCTTGACAGACTTGATATCCATCCATCTCTGGCATTTTGATATCCAAAAGGATCAGATCTGGACGTTTTACCTTCGCTGTTTTAAGAGCCATCCGTCCGCTAGTTGCACTACAGACGCTATAACCAAGGGTTAGCAATAAATCACTAAGTAGTTGCAAATTGTCTGGAACATCGTCTACTAAGAGGATATTGACTGTTAGTTCAAGCGAAGGTGGGTAGATCATGAATTAATGTTGCTGATGTAAGCAGAGTGCAGAACGCTATTCGATGTATGTGGACAATAGAATTTTCCTGAGATCAATTATTTTCTCAAATTAACAAATACTCACTAGTTTAAAGTGCTTTGCGCTTACTTAAAACCCAGAGATATTTTTTAAAGTGCAAGGCAAAGCTTTAAAAATATTTCTGGACTACTCAAAACCTCAATGGGCTGTAGTTAGTGATCTAATTAAGAAAGTTTCTTTGTCTGGATTTACCCCAATTAATTTTATAATACCAATTCACAAAAGTGTGGCAACAATTCTGTGAATTAAAAACCAAACCCTGTAAGGGTTTCGAAAGCACAAAATGCGTAGCCATTTTGTGCTTTGGTATATAGCTGTCGCCATTCTTGTTAGGACATAAAGCCCAAATAATGTGAGGTGGCGCGAAGCGCC
>JBJTVM010000634.1:0-3830 GCA_046081205.1 Pseudanabaena sp.
AGCAAAAAAAGAGTTAGCTAGTACAAACCAAAACCCAAGAATCGAGTGGCGGCGCGAAGCACCGCCACTCGATTCTTGGGTTTTATGTCCTAAGCAAAACTTGCTTTGCTATAGAATAAAATATTTGGCTTTACTTCAACACTTTGCGCTGTAAAATTTGCCATAGACTCAACCCAGCCAACCAAGATAAGCTTGCTGCCAACGGGACAAATAGAATTCCTCCCACGATTTCTAGAGGAGCGATCGCCCGTAGTACCCAAACATGGACTAGATAAGTAGTAAAACTTGCCTTAGAGAACGTCTTAATCTGTGGTTGAATTGCTTGCCAAACTGCAAAAGTGGGAGGTGGGAAAAAGTTTTGACTCTCTCTTTTGGGATTTTGCCAAGAAATTGACCATAGCAAGAAAGAGAAAGTCAAAAAAAACACAGTTGGACGAGTATAGTGACCGACTGCTTCCGCCGAGTTCTTAAGTATTGCTGTCCAATAGAATTCGCTTAATTCAATAGTTGCAGCGATCACAAATAAATATCCCCATGAATGCGATCGCCAATTTGTTACAAATTGACCACTCCAACCGTGATCCTTAGCTAACCAAATCCCTATTTGAAAGTAGGATAGCCAATAGATTACGTGATCGCCATTGGGAAGAAAATTCGTCATATTGGGCAGCCATCCAAAAATTGCCGATCCCCATCGCAAGCTGAATAGAGCAAAAGTAATGAGAAGTAATATAATAAGTCTTCTTACAGAAAAGTGAACGCGGCGTAGTAATGGATAAACTATGTAACATTGGAAGATAATCCCGAGGAAATAGAGATGATAGTCACCCATGCCCGTAGAAAGAGCTTGCCAAATCTGTTTTCCACGCTCTATCCAATCTCCTGTAAGAAACTGCGATCGCCCAATGATGTTGAGTAAAGTAAATAGCAAATAGGGTGGAACAATGCGCCACAGTCGGCGTTGGACAAATATTTTTAGATTAAAAGGGCGATTCTCTTCTGATTTTGAAAGGGAGAAACCTGACAAAATCACAAATAACGGTACGGTAAAGCGTCCTACTTGGTTAATGAATGTATCAATAAATATTTCAGGACTGATGGTAGTTAAGTCTTTTACCCCAAACCACCAGTGATGAGAGGCGTGAATGCCAATCACAATAGTGGTGGCGATTACCCTTAGTAGATCAGAGAGTTCCCAAGTCATGAATAAATCAAGAAGATAGAAGTATTACTTCGTGATGCTTTTATCATTTAACATGATTGGGGATGCTTAGTAAAATTTAATTTCTGATTAGATCTCAAACACCTTAGATCATATAGATCTTCGGGATTTTTAAATCTCCATTTTCAAGGCTTTTCAAAATATTTTCTATACCTTCTTTCCCTCCTAATTGAACTGTTCGCAAGATCAGCAAACTATCTTCCAATAAAGTTTCCACATCAATAGATTGATAATCTGGAAGATAGGATGGTAATCGACTTGTCCCTTCACCTAAGAGAATTGCCGCGCCATGCCAATTTTGATTTTTAAGATGATATAGACCAACAGCAATTTGCAAAATACCCTGATAAAAAGCCCGATCGCTTTGCCAAGCATCATTCCAAATTGCCTCTAAGGTGTCATGACAGGCATAATAATCACCACTATTAAACTGAGCGATCGCTTCTTCAAAGGTCGTCATATTCTCAATACTTAAAATGATCACTTAGTGGCCATTTTCTACTTTAAGTGATGGGATCTAAACAATGGTTGGGTAAAAATGCTGTCCAGCCATTGTCTAATTTGACACGGCAGCTAACACTGATTACTTGCTCAACCACACCTTTATGATTGGCATACTGTTGACGATTAGCATTCACAACCACAAGATCACCTACTTTAAAAGTTTTGCTTAGCGATTTATGATCTGCTCCTTGTTTTTTATCACTAACATTAGGAATCGCTGCTTTTTTGAGAGTTGGGGCAGAATGAAAAGTCAAGGAAGCAGCTTGCTGTCCATTTACTTGATAGTTGTAGCCACGACCTTGGATAAGCTGCAAGCTCCCAATCTGAACATTTGATAGATATTGCACAAAGCGATCAACAGATATTTCCATGACTTCGGCAAGGTCTTCAAACATGACTGGATAACTCCAATAATTTTCGCCCACTTGCAAGTCAGCTAACTCTTTCCATGCGTCAAATAGTTTTTGTCCAAACTGTAATTCTAGATCTTCGTCGCGATCGCTATTTGACTTAGTAACAGAACTTTTCGTACTGCTAGGTATCAGATTTTCAAGTGCTTTGAGCAAGTTTTCCGCAACGCGATCGCTCGCTTCAGCCCTTGATCGAAGATATTCGAGAGTCTGCTCAAACAAAGATTCGCTAACATTGACAGCCATAAAACTACCCGCACTAATCGCCTTTGATTAACCTATTTGAAAACTGCTTGTTGGACTCTGAAGTATTGGAAAAATTCAGCTTTTAGACTTTTTTACAACGTTTAGAAATCAAACCCAAATCAAGAGATTTTTGGAAAGTGTTGCTTTGCAACACTTTCCAAAAATCTCTTGTGGTTTGTTTGATCAGTAATTGCTGTAAATATTCTCTAAATTAACATCAATCAGCTAACACCGAAAATGTTTAATACCAATTCACAGAAATGTAGCCACACTTGTGTGAATTAAAAAACAAACTCTGTAAGGGTTTTGAAAGCACAAAATGGCTATGCCATTTTGTGCTTTGGCATCAAAGCCTCAACAGGCTGTATCAAGCTTAAGTTGATCAAGAGTCAGGTGCGGCGATTTGCCCCTCTATTGACTCTTGATGATTACTGTTACCTTAAACTTGGAAGTCCATCAAGTCCCGCTTGCCAATTCTTGGGTAATGGTTCATTACAAAGCCGATGAATTTCGGTAATGCGCTCAAATAGCCAAGGATAATTTTGCCGATAAGCAGGAATTAAACCTAATGGCGACAACAAAGCTGCCGCAGTTAAGTCGGCAACACTAAAGCGATCGCCCACTAAATAGCCATCTTGCCAAAATTCACTGAGCATGGCAATCGCATCGGCAATTTTTTGAGCAGCAACCTTTGCGGAATTAGCATTAATGCCATACTGCGATCGGACAGTCGCAATCACAATTTGACTCATCCAAGAAGGATCAATCTGTTTGCCCTCATTAGCTCGAAACTGGTAGTAAACAAACCGAGCTGCTGTACCAATAAATTCATCAAAATAGTCTTCCAAGCGTGAGGCTTCCTTTTGTTGCAAAGTATCTTCCAAATACAGTGGTGGGTCAGGTTGATAGGTCTCCAGAAACCGAATAATTTCGGTGGAGTCAGCAACTACGGCAGGACAGTTCTTTTGTTGTGGCAATAGTACAGGCACAGTATGTGAACCAGAAAGAGGCTTAACTCTTAAAATGTGTAAGCCAGGAGTGAGATTTTCAACTTGATAGGTAATTTGTTTATAGCCAAGAGCCAGTCTAGCTTTACGGCAATAGTGAGACGTACTGAACTGTAATAAAAGCATGGCTTTAAAGCTTTAAAATTGGCAAACTAAACAAATTGGGCGACTATAGCAAGGCAAGTTTTATACCAAAGCACAAAATAGCTGCGCCATTTTGTGCTTTCAAAACCCTTACAGGGTTTGGTTTTTAATTCACAGAAGTGTAGCCACACTTCTGTGAATTGATATTAGAGACTCGGTTAATAAAATACAAAAAGTAAACCCAGAAGTACTAGGATTTTACCTTTTGAAGGAAGAAAATCACTTAGAACTTCTGGGCTTACATAATTAATCAATTCAGCTAAAAGCTAATCACTTAAAGCTAATTGCTAAAAACTA
>JBJTVM010000635.1:0-3785 GCA_046081205.1 Pseudanabaena sp.
AGGCGTGCGATCGCGCTCTTCTTTGCCAGTGCCAGACACAAATTCTAAAATGATTAGAGGAACGATAAATTCTTGCCACAGCACATAGGAGCGGCGAGATTGACCATCTAATGTCGGCGTTACATTCGGCACATAGAACCAATCAGGTGCTTCTGCACCCTTTTCAGGTGGTTCCGTCATCCGCCAATAAATGCCTGAATCTTGCCCGATCGCATATTGTCCATCGGGATGATATTTTTGTAAAATCGGCTCAATTGAATCGGTAAGCAGAATACTTTGGGGATGCTGTTGAAAATTTTTCACAAATGTACCATCAGATTCTGGTAACTGAGTGTGGTCGGGCAAGATGACAGGATCAGTAGATGGATCGACGGTGAAAGTCATGGCTTAGCCTAATCATATTAATGATGGTTATAATCATTACAGCAATTTTCAATCAAATAAACCCAAGAAATTTTCGTAAAAGTATTGCATACCGACGCTTTTGCAAAAATTATTGATTCAAGTTTATAGCCTTTATCAGGCTAGTGAAGTACAGGTTTGTTTCCCCGCCGAAGGCGGGGAAACAAACCCATGTACCTCGCTTGCTTGAAAAGCGCTATAAGTGCAAAGTGCTGTAAAAGTAGTGCATCAGGAGAGTAGATACATGGCAGCAATTACCGCCCGTGAATTAGAGATGCAAATGCCTGATACCAGTCAACTCTTGAGTGATGAGCCTGAGATGGAAAGTTCATTGCATTATATGCAGTTGTTATTACTTGTAACCTGCCTCGAATGGGCTTGGCAAGATCGTCATGACTTTTTTATTGGTGCAAACCTTACAATTTATTTTAGTCGTCAGCAACTAAAAAATCATGATTTTCGTGGGCCTGACTTTTTCTTAGTCAAAAACACCACCAGATCACCACGCAAATCATGGGTAGTTTGGGAGGAGGATGGACGATATCCAGATCTGATTATTGAGCTTTTATCTGACTCAACTGCGGATAGCGATCGCACCCTAAAGCGGAATTTGTATGCAGAAAGGTTCCATACCCCTGAATACTTTTATTTCTCGCCTGACACCTTAGAGTTTGCTGGCTTTAGGTTAGATATTAATCGCTATCAGCCAATCACCCCTAGTCCTCAAGGTTGGCTATGGAGTGAAGTATTAGGAATGTTTCTAGGGATTCATGATGGCGAACTACGCTATTTCTCCCTAGAAGGAATTTTATTACCCACGCCTCAAGAGTCTGCACAAAGGGAAATTCAAAAAGCGCATCAGGAGCATGTCAAAGCCGAGCAGGAGCGTGCTATAGCTCAAGAGCAGCTGAAGCGAGCAGAGTTAGCTGAAGCGAAGTTACAAGAGTTACAAGAGAAAATGCGATCGCTTGGTATTGCTGACGAATAAGTAAAATAATAGGTAGCACTTCGCTCCGTTGATTATTTGGGAGTTATGGATAAAATAGAATCATAGATTTTCATCAATTGATGATAGTTAGCAGAACGGGTGTAGCTCTCTTGATAAGTTTTATAGGCATTGTTGCCCATAATTTGCATAGCTTCAGGATTTGTGCCACACCAATATAATTTTTCTGTCCAATCGTTAATACGATCGCAAGGAATCAAAAATCCATTATTTTCTGATGTAATTAGTTCCGATAGAGCACCTAAGTCTGAAGCTAGGACAGGTTTACGACAAGCAAAAGCTTCGACCACCACTCGCCCAAAGGTTTCATACCATTGTGATGGAACTAGGATGGCAGTAGCAAAATGCATAGCAATTGCTACCTGCGATGGAGTCAGATATCCTAGGAACTGCACATTTTTTAGCCCAGTTTTATCAACAAATCGCTGCAAATTTGTTTTTTCAGAACCATCACCGATAATCTTTAATTGCCAATCTGGCATGTTCAATTCAGTCCAAGCTTGCAGCAGTGTCATGATACCTTTTTCGGCAGATAATCTTCCTACAAATAAGAAGTTAGGATTTTCAGACTGTAGCGATGGCAGAATTTCAATATTCTGCGGATTAATTACATTAGGATTCACATAAAGGCGATCGCTAGGAATTCCCATCTCTTTGAGCTTTTGAGCAGCAAAATGGCTAGGGGTAATAAAGGCATCCACATCTTGTTCCCAAGTCCGTCGCCATTGATTGAATGTTATCATTGCCCAAATTGCTAGAGATGCAATAAGCGAATCTCGATAGCAACCATAGCCAATGCCACGCCAAGGATTCTTTCCAACGCAAGCTTCACAAATTTTGCCATCTCTAAATAAATATCCATTTAGACACCCCAAACGAAAGTTGTGCAGATGTTGCACAGTGGGGATATTGAGCGATCGCGCAGCAGCATGGATAGAAGGCGAAAACAATGGAAAGAAATTCTGGACATGCACAAGAGCGGGGCGTAACTCTTGAAGTTGCGATCGCATCTGACGATACACTCGAAAATTCCAAGCTGTCTCTGCAAACAGTTTGAGCTTATCGAATTTGGAATAAGTTTTGATGATGTCATTGTGAACTTCAATCAAAGTAACTTGATGACCATATTCTCGCAGTAGTTCAACATCTGACTCAACTGAAGCATCTTCACCCCCCGCATATTGATAACGGTTATGAAACATTGCAATATGCAGTGGTTTAGACATAAAAGCGCACTAACCAAGAGAATGATTTAACGATAAACAATGGAAGTCCAATAAAAAAACCATATTTATAAGTATGGTAATAAAACTGAGTTGGTAAATGATAGGGAGATTTATAATTCCAGAATATTGATTGGAAGGTGCGATATTTTCTTTTCTGGACGTAGTTAGTAAAGTTATGAATGGGATCTTTTTCTTCAACTAAAGTCACCTTTGCATTGCCGAAAATATATACTTTAAAACCTGCTCTAGTTGCCTTTAAAGTATACATTCCATCACCAGCATATTGTCGAAATTTATTAGCATCAGGAACACCAATTTGCTTAAATACTGATGCTGATATCGCAACACAATAACCACTCAAGCCATCTACTTCGACAACTTTATTCTCTAGTGCCTTTACTCTTGTTTTACCCTTAAATCCAGTTTCTACTAATAGTCTTGATTCTGCCTCATAACAAGCAGCCCCCACAATTGAATTAGGATGTTCTTCTAGGAAATCTACTAATAGCTCTAGAGTGTTTAACTCAGTAAGACAATCATCGTTTAACCAAATAAAATGTGTTGCTCCTTGTTGATGAGCGTATTCCATTCCTAATGAGATCGCCCCAGTCCACCAAAGATTCCCGTCACCTTGGAGAATAGTCACTTCAGGATAGTTTTCTGATACCTCCTCAAATGTGCGATCGCTAGAACCATCATCAACAACGATTACATGATATTTCCGCAAATCGCCATTAGATTTTAAGTTGTCTAGACAAGCTAAAGTAAGCACCTTGCGATTGTGAACAGGGATAATAATATAGATGGTTTGCATGATTAAACTACGCGATGAACAATTTCTAAAAAGCGTCTTCCATATGCTTTGACTCGTTCTTGGTTGTCTTGTCGAGCCAATGATTCTAACTGATGATTTACACCTGCTTCTAAATTTGATAACGCTTGAGCGATTAGTTCAGCAAGTTCTTCAGGATTACTCCGCACAAAGAAATAAGAATTAGGAGGATTTTGCTCGAGGTGCACAGAAAAATCAGAAGCAATTACTGGCTTACCTAAGCTCCGAGCATCCTCGATCACGGAACTCCATCCTTCAAATAAAGAAGGTTGAATTACAGCTAGACATCTTCGCATCAATTGAATTTGATCGTTGCGAG
>JBJTVM010000636.1:0-4098 GCA_046081205.1 Pseudanabaena sp.
GATCACGTTTTAGATGACCAGTGCCATGGACTAAAGACAACTATACCCTAATTTCTGATTTTTTCTTGTTTCGCCAAGTACTGATTAATGGGAGTATTGCCCTCTGGATAACTGCTACAGCCACTATACCAGAGCATAAAATGGCTTCACCATTTTGTGCTTTTAAACCCCTTACTAGGTTTAATTTTCAATCCACAAAAGTGTTGCCACACTTTCGTGAATTTGGTAGTACTAAATAGGTAAGGATGGGCGGTACGAAGCGCCACCCATTCTTGTTAAGATATGTGCTTTCCTTTTTTAGGACTACCGTGAATTGGTATTAAGAGACCTAACTTAAAAGGAAGAGACTTATGGGAAACTCAGAACATCTTGCAATACTGAAACAAGGAGTAGCCAGTTGGAATAGATGGCGACAAGAAAATCCTGAGATTATTCCCAATCTAAGTGGTACTAACCTGAGACGAGCCAATCTCCGCGAAGCAGATTTGAGTGGAATAAATTTACGTTGGGCAAATCTGAGTAATGCTAACTTACTAGGTGCAAATCTAAGTAGCTCTGATTTGGTGAAGGCAAATTTACGAGAGGCTGATTTATATAAGGTAAATCTCAAAGATGCAGAAGTAAATGGAGCCTATTTAAACAAGGCACATCTACGAGAAGCTTTTTTGCAAAGATGTGATCTAAGTCTGGCAAACCTTCAGGGAGCCGATCTGACTAGGGCATATTTTAATGGTGCAAACTTGAGTGGTGCAGACTTAGATGCAAGTGATTTGAGTAATGCTAGTTTAAGTGAGACAAACTTAAGCAATGCAATTTTAAGTAATGTCAATCTGACCAATGCCGATCTTCGTCGTAGTGATTTGACCAATGCAAATTTAGAATTTGCCGATCTCAGCAATACCAATCTCTCAGACTCAAAATTATCTACCGTAAATTTAAGTAATGCTAATTTGCAAGAATGCGACTTGAGTAATGTGGCGATTAATCAAGCTAATTTGTGTTATGCCAATTTATGTGATGCAATTCTCAGCAATGCCAATCTAAGTAATACTAATCTGAATCATGCCAATCTCAAGAATGCGGTTTTGAGCAATGCGATTTTGAGTAATGCCGACTTGAGTGATAGTAACTTAGAAGATGCAATTTTAAGTGACGCAATTTTAAGTAATGCTAATCTGAATGGAGCAACTCTAACAGGAGCACAACTCATCTCGGCGAAATTAGATGATGCTTTTCTGATTGGTACTAATTTAGTCAAAGCAAATTTACGCCTTGCTAATCTCAATGGAGTTAGTTTATCTGAAGCAAATCTATTCGGAACAATTATGCCCGACGGTTCTGTCCATAATCACTAATAAAGGTGATAGCGCTTCGTTCCATCACCTTTATTTAACGTCAGTTCGACGAAAACACAAAATGGTAAAATTCGCTCTGCGATTTTTACCATTTTGCGCCATTTGCAGCTTGCTTCGCAAGCTCCAAATGGCGATATCGAATTCACGTTTATTTATAGCTCACCTTACGCAGATAGAAAATTTACTCTCATCCACCAACTCCTTCTCCCATTTTGGGAGCAAGGGAGTAAGGGTCGTTTTTGGACTTTTCTTGTTCCCTATCAAAAAAAAGAGAGGGGATAGTGGTGAGGGTCTTAAACTCTTTTGCGTAACATGAGTTAGAGGATTAATCCTTTTATTTGCCAGCAACGTCGCCATCGCCGTCAATGTCACGGCCAGTCAAACTTTCTAGAGCGTCAACTGCCTTGCCTGCGGAATCTTTGGCGAATGCACCGACATCTGTATTCAGCACATCGGTAACCTTTTTGACGTTTTCTTCACCAATAGCACCTTCAACCTTTTCCTTGAGACCTTCAGCTACTTCCTCAGCTTTTTGCTGTAAGCCACTTACAAATCCACCAATTCCAGACTTCTGTTCTTCGCTCATTTTCACTAACTCTGTAAAAAGTTTAAGTTGATTTACTCTTGCATTATAGTCATGTAAGTCTAAAAATTGATGTTTTTTGCAACACTATGTAAAAATATGGGTAGTCCTGAAAAGGAAAAGATTTATTTTAGTAGGATAGACGGCGCTTCGCGCCGTCCATCCTTACCTATTTAGCATCACCCTAAAAACTCAAAAAAAGGCTGGCTTCGACAGCCTTTTTTGTCAGTAAGTCCTAATACGCACCTTTCCCAAATAGAACTAGACGTAAAGTCTCAACCAATATCTCTAAATCGAAGTTTAGTGACCACCGATCTATATAAAACAGATCTAACTTCGCCACATCATCAATAGTATCTAAATCCGATCGCCCCGAAATTTGCCATAATCCTGTGATCCCTGGCATAACCAGATGGCGCGTATGATGCCAATTGGTAAATCTCGCCACATCACGCACAGGCAGAGGTCTAGGACCAACGAGACTCATTTGTCCAAGTAAAACATTAAATAGTTGTGGAAGCTCATCAAGACTAGTGCAGCGCAAAAAATGACCAATTGGAATAACACGTGGATCGCGCTCAATTTTGAACATAACCCCATCAGAGCTTTTGTTAAGATGCTCTAGCTCAGCTTGTCGGCGATCGGCATCCATAAACATGCTCCGAAATTTCCACATACGGAATGATTGTCCATGTAGTCCTACTCGATCTTGAGTGTAGAATATACTCCCTTTAGAACTAGTTTTAATGGCGATCGCTATTCCTATAAATACTGGCGATAAGATAATCAATCCGATGAAAGCCGCGACCAAATCTAAACAGCGCTTAAAGATATATTCCCAATTTGCTAGTAGTGAGGATTCAATCCGAATCATCGGCATCGATGCAAAAATCTCTGGAGTACCACGTCGATGGAGCAGCATTAAACTAGATGGGACTAACCTTAGTCCTATGCCTGCGTTGCGAAGTTGCCAATATAATTGAGAAGCTAGTTGAGTTTCGGGCAATCCTTCCGCTATGACTTCTTTGGCTCCAGACTTGATAATATATTGCATGGAATGAGATGTATTAGCAAGGGAAGAGGTAAGCACCCCGACTACTTTGTAGCCCGTTCTTTTTTCGATAATGCTAGCTAGGTAAGGTAGCCGATCGCTGGGTGCGATGATAAATACAGGCGTGTGAATTCTGGCGATCGGAAACTGATCGAAGATTAAAGTCAAGATCAATCGTAGTCCGATAATCATGAGCACACTACCAATCCAAGCTGGGAAAAATAGCGATCGCGGGGCATCCACTGTAGGATTATAAAAATAACTGATCACCAAGGAAGCCATGTAAACACCGCTAATAACTTGGGCTTGCTTAACGTAGTTGCGCCACTGGGACTCACCACGATAAAAGTTGTGATAAGCAAACACTGTAACGATCGCCGCCGCAAAAGCCCAAAATAAACCTGTTAATCCTGCAAATTCTCCCCAATTAAGTTCTGGTGGCAAAGGTGAAAAGCCTTGATTAAGACTCCAAGATACTCTCCAAGCTATACCCAATCCCAAGATATCGCTAGCAATTAGTAATAGCGATCGCAACCAGTTAAATTCGACCATAGACCATTTGCGCTGATTACCAGCCCTAATGTCATATTTTTTGACATGCTTATCGGATTGTTTCTTGGTTGGTTGGTGATCGCTACTCACTCTCATATCCCTCTTCTGCTATTAATACTAATTCATAGAAGTGTGGCGACACCTCTGTGAATTAAAAACCAATCCCTGTAAGGTTTTTAAAAATACAAAATGGTGTAGCCATTTTGTATTTTCGTATAACCTGCTTGTGCATCACAAATTTCTCTTATTTAGCCTCAGTTCATTTATCTTGCCCAAACTCGGAATTAGTTTGGACATATAGCTTTTATCAGGCTAGTGAAGTACAGGGTTTGCTTCCCCGCTTTCGGCGGGGAAGCAACTCGCTTGCTTAAAAAGTGCTATGTATAGCTTATATGGCTATAGCCAGTCATGTTTGGGCAAACCAAAATCCAGACAAATAAAAGCGGCTCGGAGCGCCGCTTTTATTTGTCTGGATTTTATGCCCTAAGTAAACGTGAGTTCGACGAACTAAAAGCAAGTAGGAGGAAGAGCAGGCAAGCCTTTGAAGAGAAGATCTA
>JBJTVM010000637.1:0-26812 GCA_046081205.1 Pseudanabaena sp.
TTTAGTCATCTAGACTGGTTGTGCTGTTAGAGCTTTTTCTTATAGATAATCGTGCAGAAGCGGCTAATTCAAAGATTCACATATAGCAATCTCATTAGCCAGCAATTCTCATTATACAAATCGGTTTTTTGAAAGCCCGCCAACGGCGGGCTTTCAAAAAACCGATTTGTATAATGAGAACTGCTGGCTAATGAGATTGCTATATGTGAATCTTAGAATTAGCCGCTTCTGCACGATTATCTATAAGAAAAAGCTCTAACAGCACAACCAGTCTAGATGACTAAAACAACCAAATCAGATTCTCTAATACATGTCCCACTAACTCGGGAACGAATTTTAAGCGCTGCAATGGACCTAGCAGACAAGGATGGCATTGAGTTACTCTCAATGCGGAAACTTGCTCAAGAGATGGGAGTTAAAGCGATGTCACTGTATAACCATGTCACCAATAAAGATGACATTCTGGACAATATTGTTGACATTGTGGTTAGCGAAATTGAGTTGCCTAAGATTGGTGGTGATTGGAGAGACGAGATGAGGCGGCGGGCGATCTCGGCTCATGAGGTTCTGTTGCGTCACCCTTGGGCAGCGATGGCACTGATGTCACGGATGAATGTTGGCTCCGCGATGTTGAAATATATAGATTTGACTCTTGGCTGTCTGTGTGAAGCAGGATTTTCCTGTGAGATGGCAGATCATGCGAAGAACGTGATTGATAGTTATATTTATGGATTCACTCTTCAGGAATTAACCTTCCCAATTAATGAGTCAGACTATTCTGAAATGGCGATGCAGGGGCTACCAATTATTCCTGCTGATAAATATCCTTATCTCAACAAACTGGCACATCAAGTTATAGAAAGAAGCTATGACGGTATTCATAACTTTGGGTTTGGACTAGAGTTAATTCTCAATGGATTGGAACCTATTTAAGAGGACGTAATTCAATAGCAACCACTTTTCAGTCTATTTAGGCTTTAAGTGATCCAGAAGAAATTTTGAAAGCACAAAATGGCTACGCCATTTTGTGCTTTGGTATAATATGTAGCTAGTAAACGCTTGAGATCTCCTAGGAGGTGTAACATGAACCAAAAAAGAATTGCAGACCTTACCATAGAAGATCTCAAAGCAGTAATTACTGAAGTAGTAGTTACGCAACTACAGCAATGGTTTGGCAAACCCAACTCATCTGTTATCGCCGCTAAACCAGAGCCAACCATTCCTACCAATCAGCCCTACGTTAATGCTGAAGGCGTTTACATATTGCCAACAAGGACACCCGAAGAACAGATGCAGCGTAATCAAGCCTTAATAGCGCTACTCGATGAATGGGTAGAAGAAGGCGATGCTGAAGAACAGCGTGAAACCTACGAATGTCTTCAACAAAACTTACCTGAAAATCAACAACATAGCCGACCATTACAAGCCGCTTAAATGATAATCGTACTTGATGCGGGTCCCTTGGGAATTTTGACAAACCCTAAAGCTACACCACTAAATTTAGAATGTCGGCAGTGGATGAAAGAATTGCTTTTAAAGAATTGCCGCGTAATTTTGCCAGAAATTGCTGATTATGAAGTTAGAAGAGAATTGATCAGAGCTAAGCGATTACAGGGCATCCAAAGATTAGATAACTGGAAATCACGGCTCGAATATCAACCCCTCACCACAGCCACGATGCTGAAAGCTGCTGAATTTTGGGCAGAAGCAAGACAGACAGGTAAACCAACCGCCAGCCCAGAAGCCCTTGATGGTGATGTTATCCTTGCCGCACAAGCATCACTTATTGCCGAATCACAAGGCGATCGCATGGTCGTAATAGCTACAACCAATGTGGGGCATTTTGAAGATTTGTGAATGCCAAACATTGGCAAGCGATCGCCTAAGTTATAGCAGGTAAAGCTCACAACCATTGGAAAGGTTAAATGCTAATGATTTTCGGCACTTTTATCAGATTTTGATTTTAGATACATTACTATATGGCAATATACTAGAATTGAGTTACAATTAAAGGAAATAGTTAAAAATTTTCTCTAGTATTATGACCTTCAACCCTTCTGCTCTGACTCAAGTTGCTGATTACTTTAAGGTATTGTCCGAACTCAGTCGATTGCAAGTACTATGTTGCTTGAAATTAGGTTCTAAGAATGTTACTGAAATTATGGAAGAGACAGGCTTGGGACAGGCAAATGTCTCGAAACATCTCAAGATTTTAGCCCAGTCAGGGATTGTTTCTCGTACTCCTCAGGGAGTCAGTGTATATTACGAGATTGTTGAACCGTTGATTTTTGATTTATGTGAACTGATAAGCGATCGCCTTTCTATTCGGTTGCAAGAGCAGTCAGAGCAGCTAAAACAACTCGAAGGATTACGGCGCGCCAAAGCGATCAAGGAGAACACGAAATAAATTTTTCGTTCTTCTAGCGAGCTTTTTCTTCAGTAAGATGCCTTGTGAAGGACTGAATAATAAGGCTAGTAGGAAAAAGCCTGAAATAATCAACACGATCGCACTACCAGAAGGAACGTTTTGATAATAGCTAACATACATTCCACTCACACTTGCGATAACGCCGATCACCGCACCTAAACCCATCATCAAATGTAACTCTTTTACCAAGAGATAAGCAGTTGCGGCAGGGCCTGTAAGCAGCGAAACCACCAGTACCACACCAACCGATTGCATACTAGCAATAATTGTGAGGGTGATTCCTGCCATTAGACCAAAATGAATTAAATGCACAGGTAAGCCCATTGCTTTAGAAGCTAAGGGATCGAAGCAATAGAAGATTAGTTCTCGATAAAAGATCACAACACAGGCTAAAACAGCGATCGCAATGATTAAGGTTCTCCATAGGTCAGCACTGGTAACTCCTAAAATATCGCCAAATAGAAAGCTATGTAGATCTAATTTGCTTTTGAGAGTGGTAATTAACATAACTCCCAATGCTAAAAATCCTGAGAATACTAGAGCCATCGCCGTATCAACTTTAATTTTGGAATGGGTCTGAATCCACGCCACCACAAAGGTGCTAATCGTTCCTGCAATAAACGCACCTAGAAAAATATCAATGCCAATATAAAAGGCGATCGCTAACCCTGGTAGTACTGCATGGGCAACCACATCACCCAAAAGCCCCATATGCTGCACGATCAGATAGCTCCCAACTACCGCAGATAAAATGCCAATGAGAACGCCTATGGCGATCGCATTTCGCATAAACTCGAAGCCCAAAGGCTCTATTAACCAAGTCAACATAAATTTTATTCCTAAATATTAACTTGAACGGCGCTTCGCGCCGTTCAAGTTAGGTGAGTTCTTTCTGCATTAAAATCACACTATCACCATAGGCACGTTTAATGTTTTGAGTAGTAATCACAGTGTCGCGATCGCCATCGGCAATTAGTTCTTTATTCAACAGCAATAGGCGATCATAGTTATCTAAATTAGAGCCAAGATCATGGGTAATTACTAAGAGAATTTTGTTTTGAGATTTCAATTCTGCAAATACATCAAAAATTATTGCTTCAGTATTCTTATCGACACCCACAAACGGCTCGTCGAAAAATAGTAATTCTGCTTCTTGAGCGATCGCCCTAGCCAGAAATACCCTCTGTTGTTGACCGCCTGATAATTCACCAATTTGGCGATCGCGAAGTTCCCACATACCTACTCGTTGCAGAGCAGTTTTGACAATACTCTCACAGTGACAGCCTGATTTCTTAATCCAACCTAACCAATTACGATGACGGGTACGCGCCATCATTACCGCACTCCAAACCGTTACAGGAAAATCCCAATCGACCTGCGATCGCTGTGGCACATAAGCGACTGTTCGCAACTGCCTGTGTAACGCTCGCGCTCGATAGCGCACATGACCACTACTAGCAGGCACTAAACCAAGAATTGCCTTAAAAACTGTACTTTTGCCAGCACCATTGGGACCGATCACCGCTACCATTTGCCCAGAAGCGATCGCAAAGCTGACATTTTCTACGGCATTGACATCGTAATAACTAACTGCCAATTGCTCAACTTCTAGCATATCTTTTATTTGCAATTAAATTTGCGATCCTATTGATAATGATTATCGTTCTTAGTATATACTTAATACCAATTCATAAAGTGTGACAACACTTCTGTGAATTAAAAAACAAACCCTTACAGGGTTTTGAAAGCATTAAATGGCTATGCCATTTTGCTTTGGTATAAGTCACTTTAGCGTCACATCGTTGCGGCATGTATGTCTATAGACCTTTTCCCCAAAAAACCTGCGGTGACTTCCGCTCAAATGCAACAGGTCAAGTCTTGGCTATATGAAATCTTGCAAATTGATCACTACATAGTTATTTCCCTCAGTCAATTGCAATGCCAAGATCTGAACTGTCCGCCTATTCAAACAGCGATCGCGATTATGACTACTCCCCATCGTGTAATTCGGATTCACAAGGCAATTCCCGATATTACCTACAATGATGTAGTGGAGGCGATCACCAAATAGTTGTGGGTAGACCTATCTCAAACGCATAAATCCATTCTGATCTTTATCTTTTGATAAATCTATGATGACAAGCTATTCTCAAATTCCGGTTACAGTTTTAACAGGCTATCTCGGTGCTGGCAAAACTACTCTGCTCAATCGCATTCTTACCCATGAGCATGGAAAGAAAGTTGCGGTCATTGTCAATGAATTTGGTGAGGTGGGTATTGATCACAGATTAGTGGTTAATGCTGATGAAGAAATCTTTGAGATGAATAATGGCTGTATTTGCTGCACCGTGCGCGGAGACTTGATTAGGATTATCACTAACCTGATGCGCCGTCGCGATAAGTTCGAGCATCTAGTTATTGAGACCACTGGACTCGCTGACCCTGCCCCCGTAATTCAAACCTTCTTTGTCGATGAGGATGTGAGTGCTAAGACCAGCTTAGATGCTGTGGTGACAGTGGTTGATGCAAAACATATTGCCCAACATTGGGATGCGGAAGAGGCTCAGGAACAAATTGCATTTGCCGATATTATTTTGCTAAACAAAACTGATTTGGTCAGTGAATCGGAGTTATTAGAACTAGAACAACGCATTAAGTCCATGAACTTAATGTGCAAAATCTATCGCACTCAAAACTCAGAAATTGAGATGGATGCGGTTTTGGGTGTTGGTGCATTTCAACTAGAGAGAGCTTTACAAATTGATCCTGAGTTTCTAGGAGAAGATGCCCATGAACATGACGATACGGTAAAATCTGTGGCGATCGTGGAAGCTGGTGAACTCTATTTACCCAAGGTCAATGCTTGGATTAGTCAGCTATTGCGCGAACAGGGTGTAGATATCTTCAGAATGAAGGGCATTCTCAATATCAAAGGAATTGACGAACGGTTTGTTTTTCAAGGCGTACATATGTTATTTGATGGTACTCGCGATCGCCTATGGAGAACCGATGAAAGTCGCCAGAATGAGCTAGTATTCATCGGGAGAAACCTTGACCCAGCAAAGCTAAAGGCAGATTTTCTCGCTTGCATGTATTAAAGTTCCCGAAAGGAGTTATGGCATGTATCACCATAACTCTCTTCTGTTTTTTGTAGCCTTTTGCTTTCAAATGAATGTACATTCATTTGAAAGCAAAAAGCAATCCCCACAAGGATTTTGAGTTTTTATCTTACCATTCTTCGCTTTCGTCGAACTGGTGTCATCTTACCGTAGGCAAAATGAAAAGAGGTTGACATAGTTGCTAATGTGAGTATGCTTATAAGAATGATAATCATTATCATAAATGAAACTTAGCATTATTCATGTCAAATAAAATAAGACTATGAAAACTCCTCAACTCGATATTCCCAAGCGCGGAATGCCTGTGACGATTGTTACAGGGTTTCTCGGCAGTGGTAAGACTACGCTCCTCAATCAAATTCTCAAAAATCGTCAGGATCTCAAAGTGGCGGTTTTGGTTAATGAATTTGGTGACATTAACATTGACGGCCAGTTGCTTGTCGATATTGAAGATGGCATGGTGGAGTTAAGTAATGGTTGTATCTGCTGCACGATCAATGACAGCTTAGTTGATGCGGTATATAACGTTTTGGAGAGAGAAGAACGCATTGATTATATGGTGATCGAGACAACTGGTGTTGCTGATCCTTTGCCGATCGCCTTGACTTTTTTGGGAACAGAGCTAAAGCACCTCACCCGCCTTGATTCCATCCTTACCGTCATTGATGCTGAGACATTTACTGCCGAGCATTTTGGGAGTGAAGCGGCTCTCAGTCAGGTGCAGTATGGCGATATTATCTTACTGAATAAGACGGATTTAGTGCCTGAAGCACAGGTCAATGAATTAGAGGGATATCTTCGCAAGACCAAATCTAAAGCGAGAATCCTGCGATCGCAGCATGGAGAAGTTCCCTTGCCTCTAATCCTAGATGTGGATCTCGCCCCAACTAGCGTTTATCAACAAGTAGAGAATGAGGATGAGATTCATGAGCATGAGCATCACGAACATCACAAACATGAACACCATGAACACCATGAACATGGACACCATAAACATGAGCATCATGAACATGAACACCATCATCACCATTCTGACCATTTAGCCAATGATGGATTTATCTCTGTTTCTTTCCAAAGCGATCGCCGCTTTGATTTAGACAAGTTCACCTATTTCCTTGATAAGGTAATGCCCGTTGATGTGTTTAGAGCTAAGGGTGTTCTCAGTTTCGCCACAGAAGATCTTCGTTTTATCTTTCAGTTAAGTGGCAAACGTTACGAACTAAATTATGACCATCGGAAGAAGCCTATTGATAATCAATTAGTTCTGATTGGTCGAAATCTTGATGCCCAAATGCTTCAACAGCGATTACAGGAATGCTTGGTATAGATTGTTTTACAATATAAAATCTAAAGAATGTCTGATAACTGGATTGAAAATTTGAAATATGATGCGCGAGGATTAATCCCTGCGATCGCCCAAGATTACCAAGATGGCACAGTTTTGATGGTGGCATGGATGAATCGCCATGCTCTAGAATTAACGGTGTCAACGGGCGAAGTCCACTATTGGAGCCGATCGCGGCAGGAGCTATGGCATAAGGGTGCAACTTCAGGGCATATTCAAAAGCTCAAAAAGCTCTATTACGATTGCGATCGCGATGTAATTTTAGTCAAGATCGAGCAGATTGGCGATGTCGCTTGTCATACTGGTGCGAGAAGTTGCTTCTTTACGGAAGTTCCCATTCAATCAACTTAAAAAGAACGTGAGTTCGATATAGCCATTTGCGCCGCGCTCCGCGCGGCGCAAATGGCGAAAAATGGTAAGAATCGCATAGCGATTCTTACCATTTTTCGCTTTCGTCGAACTGACGTTAAAAAGACGAGAAAAATGTCGCATAAGCGTCAAGACAAAGCAAGAAAACATACAAGCTCATCCCAATTCACAGAAGTGTAGCGACACTCCTGTGCAACCCAAAAGATGAGTGGCGGTGCGAAGCGCTGCCACTCATCTTTTGGGTTTTAGGATCACCATTTTGCATCAATGATTGTCCACAAACACTAGATATGTACAGGGAATAAAGTAGAGTGCCAACATCGTTGCACCAAATACACCGCCAGCAATGACCACTGAGAGGGGAGGCCAAAAGCCTCCTCCCGATACAATCAATGGCAAAAAGCCTGCCATCGTGGTGAAGGTTGTGGTGAGAACATGGCGAGTGGTATGGAGAATTACATCGATCATGGCTTGGCGATCACCTTTTTGTGAATTGGGATCGGTTTTGAGGGCAGTCAGCACGGTAATAGAATCATTCACCGCTACACCGACTAGTCCAACAGTGCCAATTATCGGGTTAAAGCCGAAGGGATAGTTAAATAACCAAAGGGATAGTCCGCCTAGTCCCACAGAAAGAATTGCCACAATGCCGATAAATCCCGCTAGGGCAAAGGAATCCATCGACAAAACTAAAGTAACGACAAGGGCGATCCCTAAAACGATGCCATAGCCTAGTAGTCCACCTGTAGCACTTGTACGTTCGGCTTCTTCACCACCAAATTCTAAACTATAGCCCTGTGGCAATTGGAACTGCTTAGCTAAGATAGGGCGAAACTCAGCTAAAGCTTGACTGGGAATAGTTCCAGCCGTGAGGTAGCCTTGGACAGTACTAACTCGCCGCCCATCTTTGCGGGTGATTGCCGCATTTTTAGCTTCTAGGGTGAGTTTGCTGATTGACTCTAAGGGAATGTAGCCATTGCGATCGCTTGGCAAAATACTGGTCGATTGCAACTGATTCAGGTCGGCACGTTCGCGATCGTTAAACCTGACGCGCACCGGAATTTCTTCCGTATCTTCGAGAATCGTACCGCCACGGATGCCCTCGGTCGCACTGTTTAACTGTTGAGCGATGTCGCGACGACTTAGACCCCGCGATCGTGCTTCTGGCTCATCAATTTGTAAAGCGAGTTGGGGAAAGCGATCGGTCAAGCGAGTTCGCACATGGGTAATTGATGGTAACTGTACCAATAGCGATCGCAATTGCTCACTGATATTTTGGAGAATATCAACATCATTTCCATAAACCCGCAATTCAATCGGTGCTTCAAAGGGAGGTCCCTGCTCAAATTGACGCACTAACACCCGCGCCGCAGGAAATGCTGCATCCATCTCAATTTGGATATCGTGAATTAATTTATCAGGAGCAATACCTTTAGTTTGTAAGATGGCATTGGCAAAGCTACTTTCATTTTCGCGTCCCGTTAGTTGGTTATAGTAAACTTTGGGAGCGCTCCGTCCTAGCATCCAATGCACTTGCTGAATTTCAGGATGAGTCCGTAACTGCTTTTCTACATCTTGAGTTAGATTTTGAATTTGGTTTAGAGAACTAGCGGGCGGCATCTCTAGCTCAAGGGTAAGCTGCTCGCGATCGGCAGGTGGAAAGAACTGTAAACTTAGGGTAGCCATCAGCACAAAGCCAATGCAGGAAGGAATTAGAGTAAGGGTGATCGCTGTTTTCGGATGGCTAAGCGACCAGTTAAGCGATCGCCGATACCACAGAGTTAAGCCTTGATTGGAGAATCCCGTTTGTAACCATCGGCGATTACCGATCGCCTGAAAGATGATGCCATTGGTTGTAAAAGAGCGTTGATGACTCCATCGATAAACTATTGCCGCGATCGCTGGTGTAATCGTCAGGGCAACTACAAGAGAAGCCATAACAGCCAAAATCACATTTAAGCCAATTGTCCCCACAAATTCGCCCACTGCCCCTGGGAGCAAAGCGATCAGCGCAAATGAGAATACCGTCGTTAATGTGCCGCCAAAAAGTGGCGCTCGCAAATACTTCACTGTATCCAAAATTGCTTCTTCAAGTGGCATTCCCTCTTTAAATCGCATATTCATTTCATCAACTAAAATAATCGCGTTATCAATGAGAATGCCTAAAGCGACAATTAGCCCTGTAATGGACATCTGATGTAGAGGAATGCCTAAAAGCCCCATGCCAATTAGGGCGATCGCCACACAAAGGGGTAGGGTAATTTGAACAACGATTGCCTGTTGCCAACCCATCATTAAGATACATATTAAAAATAGAATCAGTGCTCCCGACAGCAGATTACTAATTAAATTATTTAATCTTGCTGTCACATAGCGGCTTTGATCGAAGACAGTTTCTAAACTGAGTCCCTTTGGTAAATCCGCTTGAAATTCTTTAAGAACTTTTTGAGCATCTACTGACCAGAGATCAAGGCGATATTGTGGCTGTACATAGACTCCTATCATAATCGCAGGTTTGCCTTGAGCGATCGCCAATTCTGTGGGCGGCATGGCAATCCCTTTGCTGACAGTAGCAATGTCACCCAATAGACGAAAATCACGATTAGATTGGCATGACAGACATCGGATCGGAATCTGTTGCAGACGGCTCAATGTATCCAGTTCACCCTTAACTTCATACAGCAAGCTATTTTCACCACGAAATTGTCCTGCTGAGGTCTTGGCATCGCTCTGTTGGATTTGGTTGGCGAGTTCGGCGGTGGTAATTCCTAAACTAGCGAGATTACTGGTATTCACTTCTACAGCAATCTCTTCATCGGGTGCACCAAAGATCCTCACTTCATCGGTTCCCGATATTGCCTTGAGCGCCTTTTCTAATACTTCTGCTCTACGTTGCAAAATCGCATAATTAGGTGGGCTATCTTGATCCCAATTGATTGAAGTTAGAAGCGCATAGCCCCGCACTTCACCCTCATCTAGCTCTGGTTCCGTCGCTTCGGCTGGGAGAGTGGCGCGGACATCACGTAATTTATCCCGCACTCGTGACCAAACTAGCGGCACTTGACTTCGGCTAACGCTATCCAAAAGATCCACGGAGATAGCTGATACACCTGTCCTTGAAGTAGATTCATAGGTCTTAATTTCAGAGATCTCGGCAATCTTCTCTTCGATGGGAGATGTGACTAAGGTTTCGGTACGCTCCGCCGTACCCCCTGGTAGGAAAGTGGTAATCAGCGCGAAACGAGATGTCAGTTCAGGATCTTCTAATCGAGGTAAAGATTCATAGTTGACGGTTCCCCAAGCGACGATCAAAAAGATGACCAAGGCTAATAGGCGAAGATTACGAAAGAATAGTTGTGCCATTAGTTCATCTGCTGGAGGTTTTAAGGAAGTTTAGATCCCCCTCAATCCCCCTTGTAAAGGGGGAAGAAGAAAATTCTCCCCCCTTTACAAGGGGGACTGGGGGATCTCTTTGAGCGTTTGACCGTAGCGAGAAATTCTTAAACAGTAACTAAATAAAGAGCAATGCTCTTTATTTAGTTACTGTTTGTCCATTAACTAAACGCTGTGTACCACTGCTGACAATTTCTTCATTTGCAGAAATAGTACCTCTGACGAGAACGCGATCTCCTTCTGTATGCAAAACTTCCACATCGCGCTTTTCAACTCGATATGCCTCACCATCACGGGCGATCGCAAAGCATGACCACAAACCACGTTCACCCCTAGAGAGTGCCGTAGTCGGCAGCCAAAAGCCTTGTGTTTGCTCGGTTTTTGATACTTTCAGTCGTGCGATTTCGCCCGATTTGGGAATAGCAAAATTAGTTGTTTTGTTATTTGATTTATTTGCTGCCTGACTGGAATTTTGCAATTTCAGAACTACTGTACTCGTTCGGGTTTGCAAATTAGTTTCAGGCTTAATGGAGATCACAGTCGCTGAGTAAGTGAGATCGCCAATCTCCACAGTTTGCTTACTGCCTACTGCCAAGGTTGCGGCAACTGAAAAAGGCACACCGATTTCTAGCTCTGGATTTGCCGATTCCACCAGTCGCACGATCGCCTGTCCAGCCTGTGCGACGCTGCCTTCATCAAGGTTGCGCTCACCGATTACACCTCGAAAGGGAGCTGTTAAATTACTCTTAGCGATCGTGATTTCTAAATCCAAAATACTGGCTTCGATCTGAGCAACCGTTGCCGCTTGAGCGTTGATTTGTTCAATCCTTGCACCATTTTGGACCTCTTCCAATTGACTTCGCGCCGCCGCCAAGCGATCAGACAAGGCATCACGATTAAAGGCAACTTCTTCAAACTGCTCTTTGCTCACTGCACCTTCTTGGTATAGTGATTCTCTTCGCTGGCTCCGAGTATTGGCTAAACGCAACTGATTTTCTAAATCAGAAACCTGTGACCTTGCCGATGCGATTACCTCCTGCCGTGAACCATTCTGTAATTCCTGTAATTGCGCTAAGGCTCGTAATCTCTGTGCCTCTAATTGCGATAATTGCGCCTGTAGATTTTGCGTATCTAATCTGGCGATTACGGCTCCCATCTCGACAACTTGTCCACGATCATATAGAACTTCAATTACTTTGCCTGCACGCTCAAATCCCAGATCAGTGCGCCTTGTTGCTACGACTTCGCCTGTGTAATAGCGAGTGATGTTATAAGAATTTACAGGCGTTAGATTAATGACAGATACTGTCAAAGGTTTTGTAATTGCTAGCCGCTCTGGGAGCGCAAAACGTTGATAAAGGAAAACTCCCGTACCTACTACAACCAAACCGCTCGCAACAATGACAAGCCAAGAGTTGCGCTGCCAACCGATACTGATTTTCTCTGTATTCATAATCTGCTGTGTGTAATTTGCTTTGCGGCAGTCGTGAGGGATAATCTGCTAAAACATCCCTAAAACTCAACATGATTAATGCGATTAATTACCAAAACTAGGCAGCCTTATAAAACCAACTTTATAAAACTAGTTTTACACAACAAGTTGTATATGTCAAGTAAGATTAAATATAAACAGCATTTCTCATTATTAAAATCGGTTTCATAATGAGAATTGCTGAAATATAAAGTCAAATAAAACTAAAACCTATGACCTTATCCCATGCGATCGCCATGATCTTGCTGCAATCACCTCATACTGGCTATGATGTGGGCAAAGAATTTGATGAAAAGGTAAGTTGCTACTGGCAAGCCACATCGCAGCAGATTTATCGGGAACTATCGAAAATGCAGGAAAAAGGTCTGGTCGAAGTTCAAAATGTTCCCCAGTTAAATCGCCCTGACAAAAAGCTCTATTCTTTAACTGAATCAGGTAGACAAGAGTTAATGGCATGGATTACTGAACCGTCAGAGCCAACAGCAATTCGGGAGAGCTTACTGGTCAAAGTCAGAGCTGGATATATTGTGCCTGATGAGATTTTAATCGAAGAAATAAAGCGCCGCAAAAAGCTCCATCAACAAAAATTAGCCTATTATCACTCGATAGAAGCGGAAGTTAATCCCGCAGAGTTAACTCGTCCTCAACTTCATATGTATCTCACACTCCGTTGTGGCATTCGTTACGAAACATCGTGGATTGAATGGTGCGATGAGGCGATCGAGCAATTACAGCAAAAATAGAAAGACTAAGGGTTCTACTCGATATGCAACTATTTTTGAGCTATTGCCCTCAGGTTGTTTGAGCTACCGAAAATTCAAACTCCTCATTAGTACAGTACGAGGAAGCAAGGCTTTCACGCTTTTAGTTGCACATCACGTTAAAAATATGTTTTTGACCAAAAATCTGCTCTTGTGCCTATTCCATCCAGATCCAGCAATTGTTGCTGAAAATACAGCAAACTTTAAAACAAACATGAAAAAGGTATGGCTGTCATAGCTAGCCCCCCCTTTTTACGTGGGATCAATAGCGCTCTGAAGCCAAAAAACGCAATCTCGAAACAAGCCGTTATAAATTGTGACAATCCGTAATACAAAATGATCCAACGACATAGTATAAACAAATAGGTTAGAAATTAAACCAATGTAATAAATGAGCAACAGTCATTTGTCTATCATTTATTACGTCTGGGTTGACAAGCTAGCTATTTATAAAAACAAAGTTTTTCTAAATTTCTCAAAAGAGAAAATCAGAAACAATTAAAATAGCTGCTAACAGTCAAAGAACTGCAATAGTTAGTTTCAGATTGTTAACTGTCTAAAAGATAAAAGATAATTACTCAATAACTGGAGATAACAGTATTATGTACGACGCATTTGCAAAGGTAGTATCCCAAGCTGATTCCAGAGGCGCTTATATCAGTGCTTCTCAAATTGATGCTCTTAGCGCTATGGTTGCTGATGGTAACAAGCGTTTGGACTCCGTAAACCGCATCACCAGCAACTCTTCTGCAATCGTAGCTAATGCTGCTCGCGCTTTGTTCGCTGAACAGCCTGCTTTGATCGCTCCTGGTGGAAATGCATACACCAGCCGTCGTATGGCAGCTTGCTTGCGCGACATGGAAATCATCTTGCGCTATGTTACCTATGCAATCTACTCTGGCGATGCAAGCATCTTGGAAGATCGTTGCCTCAATGGTTTGAGAGAAACATACTTGGCTCTTGGTACTCCTGGTTCTTCTGTTGCAGTTGGTGTTGGCAAAATGAAGGATGCAGCGATCGCAATCGCTAACGATCCTAACGGCGTAACCCGTGGCGATTGTTCTGCTCTTATGAGTGAAATTGGTAGCTACTTCGACAAAGCTGCTGCTGCTGTTGCTTAGTTTTTAGTACCTTAGTCTGGGCTTTTTATTAACTGGACTAATGGCTAAATAATTTAATTTTTTGATTTCATTCCATTGGTTCTGACTGAATTAATGAATTTTTCATCAGATCACATTTACCTTAACAAGATTATTTTGGAGAACATTTCACAATGAAAACCCCTTTAACCGAAGCAGTATCCGCCGCCGATTCTCAAGGCCGTTTCCTCAGCTCTACCGAAACCCAAGTTGCTTTTGGTCGTTTCCGTCAAGCAACTGCTGGTCTAGCTGCCGCTAAAGCTTTAAGCGGAAAGGCTGACTCTTTGGCTTCTGGTGCAGCTAACGCTGTATACAGCAAGTTCCCTTACACCACCTCCATGACAGGTGCTAACTACGCTTCTACCCAAACTGGTAAAGACAAGTGTGTACGTGACATCGGCTACTACATCCGTATGGTTACATACTGCTGTGTAGTTGGTGGTACAGGTCCAATGGATGATTACTTGGTTGCTGGTATTGCTGAAATCAACCGCACCTTTGATCTTTCTCCTAGCTGGTACGTTGAAGCTCTCAAGTATGTTAAGTCTAACCACGGCTTGTCTGGAGACTCTGCTGTTGAAGCAAACTCCTACATCGACTATGCAATCAATGCACTTAGCTAGTTTTTTCTAAGAAGCAGAAAGCACCCCGATGGGGTGCTTTCTGTTTTCAATGCAAGCATAAAAGGCAGCGCTTTGCGCCGCCTTTTATGCTTATGTAGTACAAGGTCACATTAAGATTATGAACGAAGAGACTGGTATTCCCGACGATAATTTATTAACTATTGAACAGGCGATCGCGAATCTCCAAAGTGAAGACTTAGGATTACGAGTTTACGCAGCTTGGTGGTTGGGAAGGTTTCGGGTGAATGTACCAGAAGCGATCGATCTTTTAATTGCAGCTTTAGCTGACGAAGCCGATCGCACTGAGGCTGGAGGCTATCCATTACGACGCAATGCAGCGAGAGCATTAGGGAAATTAGGTGATCGTCGTGCTGTACCAGCTTTAATCACATCTTTGGAATGCGATGACTTTTATGTACGCGAAGCTGTGGCTCAATCATTAGAAATGTTGGGCGATGATTCCTGCATACCTTACCTCATCGAGCTAATCAAAAATCCTAACGCTGAAGCTAGTGTTGATTCAGAACCAGAACATCCTTACGATGCATTTCTCGAAGCATTGGGAACCTTAGGTGCTGTCAAAGCGATTCCTCATATTTTGCCATTTTTAGATCATCCAATTCCTAAGGTACAATATGCTGCTGCTAGAGCGATGTATCAGCTTTCAGAGCCTGCGGTTGCCGATCAATATGGCGATCGCTTAGTTGCGGCTCTTGCCAATGATGACTTACAACTACGACGTACAGTTCTTTCGGACTTGGGGGCGATTGGTTATTTATCAGCAGCAGAAGCGATCGGTAATACGATGGCTGAGAATAGTCTTAAGTTAATTTCTCTTAAAGGGTTGTTAGAAAAACAGATAGTTCTAGCGATTCCACCCGATTTGACCGATGGCGCAATTAGAGTCATGGCATTGATGGATGATTTGTTGTAGAGTAGAGGAGCGTAAAGAGCTTCTCTTACCTATCTATATGACCGACCGCCTTTCCCAACTCATCCAAGCTGTAGAAGAAGCAGATTCTTCCAAGTTATTGCTCGAAGCAGTGCAAAATCTGGCGGAGGCAAACTTAGAAGGTGCTATTCCCATATTGATTGAGGCGCTAAGTTATAACAATCCAGGATCCGCTGTTGCATCTGTGGATGGATTGATATTGCTGGGAAGTGCGGCTGTACCACCTTTGCTCGAACTTCTAGACATGCATAATTACACAGCACGCGCATGGGCAATTCGAGCTTTGGCAGGGATTGGTGATCCAAGAGGTTTAGTAACTTTACTAGGGGTGGCAACTGCGGACTTTGCGATGAGTGTACGCCGTGCTGCCGTTAAGGGTTTAGGTACAATGAAATGGCATTGGTTCCCTGATGAACTAAGGGAAATCGCCCAAGAAGAAGCCTTAGATGCCTTACTATTTGTAGCGCAGCAGGATGAAGAATGGGTGGTACGCTATGCCTCAGTAGTAGGCTTGCAGTCTTTAGCGATCGCGATCGCTGAGACTCATCCTACTTGGCTAGCAGAAATTCAAACTCAGTTTAATTTAATGTCTTGCAATGATGAAGTTCTCGCAATTCGGGGTCGGGTTTGGCTAGCGCAACAGAAGCTTCATCAAAAAATTGAACAACTTAAATCTGATAGTTTTCATAAGTCTATGAAAACAGCAGAAACTGAAGAGAAAAAATCACCACTTACTTCCAATGATTGGCAAGATATTCTCAATCAACTCTATGAAATTAAGAGACAAGAGCGCATTAATTCTGGCAACGAAGGCGATCCGCGTCGATTTCAGCAACTAGCAGCAGCGATCGCCAAGACAAATAATTAATCCCAAAACACAAAATGGTGTGCAGCCTGATGAGGCTTTAAGTAGTACAGAAGAAATTTTGAAAGCGGCGCGAAGCGACGCTTTCAAAATTTCTTCTGGGTTTTAATTTAGCGCAAAGCGCTGTAGCAATTTTGTGCTTTGGGATAAGGTCAGTAATCCTCAAGGAATTTCTTCACGTTTTTCTCTAAAACCTAGCTCAATTAAAGCCTTACGGATTTTTGCTTTAGAAGGCTGAACCTTAGGCATGGCTAAATTAAGCTCTCTTGATGTTTCCAACATTTGCCTAATTAAAATGTCCAGTAAGTTATCATCTACATCTTCAGGAACCTGCTCAATTCTGCCCTGATAAGCCAAGGTATACAGCTCTAAATGATGCTTGCCCATGATTTTTGCTAGTTTTCGCAATGTTTCAGGTGTGGGGCAAGTTCCTTTAAAGCAAGCACCACGTAGCCTTGGTTGTGGCACACCAGCCAACTCAGCAAGATGGTTCATACTAATGTCTTGTTCTTCTAGGTACTGAAGAACGTATAGCCCTAGCGGTGAGCAATCTTCGTTTTTGACTTGTAACCTTGGTGGCATCTTTTACTATCAACAATTTTTGTTAGATTTTGGAGAAAGGAGATTAATCTAACATCACTGAATGATTTTATACCAATTATAGCGATCGCCTATACAAGGGTGAAGCGTAATAGCAATGCTCTGTATATAGCAATGTAAGTTTTGCTTGGGACAAAAGTAAGTGGCGGCGCTTCGCCGCCACTTACTTCTTGGGTTTTGAATAGCCATATCGCTACTATTACTTGTTTTATGATAAAATATTGCTATATGGTGATATAGTCAATTAAAGAATTCAACCAGACAAATACTATGGTCACACAATTAAATCTATCTCAATTATCAGAAATTGGGGCGCTAGAGTTAAGCCATAAGTTAAATTTGCAGCAAGTTATCCTAATAGATGTCCGTGAATCAAGTGAGTATGCAGGGGAGCATATTACAGGCTCCATTTCCCTTCCACTGTCAACTTTTGAGCCAAACCAAGTAGCCCAATTTGGAGATCAGTCCCTAGTTCTCTGTTGTCAGTCGGGGATGCGTTCTTCTAGGGCTTCTCAGCAACTATTGAACTGTGGATTTAACAATATTTCTCAACTCAAAGGTGGTTTGTCAAGTTGGAAAGCTGCGGGATTCAAGACAAATACAACTCAAAGTGCACCGATTAGCTTATTTCGTCAAGTTCAGATTGTGGCGGGTTCCTTAGTAGCGATAGGAACGGGCTTAGGTGTATTGATATCTCCTTGGTTCTTACTGTTGAGTGGGTTTGTTGGCTGTGGTTTAGTCTTTGCAGGTGTTACCAATACCTGCGCGATGGGTCAACTCTTAGCAAAACTTCCTTATAACCGTTAGGGTAAGTGGATCTTCAACCATCTTGACCTCTAGATCTGCCAAAATTAACACCATGAAACCAATTCGTATTTTCTATTTCTCGGATGTTCTTTGTATTTGGGCTTACATTGCTCAAATTCGGTTAGAAGAACTAAAGCTCGCCTTCCCTGACAACATTGAGATTGAGTATCACTTTGTGTCTGTCTTTGGGAATGCCCATGAAAAACTAGAGAAGGGATGGCGCGATCGCGGAGGATTAACAGGTTATAGCAATCACGTTAAAGAGACAGCAAGTAAGTTTGAGCATATTTCTGTTCATCCTGATGTTTGGACTCAAGAGATTCCTGCTTCTTCACTGTCAGCACATTTATTTCTGCGTGCTGTGCAATTGCTAGAAGTGAAAGGATTAGTACCAGAATCAGACAAAGTACTAGAAAAGACAACTTGGGCATTTCGCGAAGCATTTTTTACTCAACTTGCCAACATCAGCGATCGCCATATCCAGTTTGAAATTGCCAAAAAACTCAAATTACCGAAAAAAGCAATTCAATCCATTATTGATAGCGGTGAAGCCTATGCCAGTCTGTTTAAAGATATGGAATTAGTGAAAGAGCATAATGTCACCGTCAGTCCTACTCTCATTTTTAATGAAGGCAGACAAAGACTCAATGGCAACGTTGGTTATCGAGTGATTGAAGCCAATATTCGTGAGTTACTGCACAATCCTGCTAGTGAGCATTCTTGGTGTTAACCTTCATCACCAAGATAAGCCTCAATCACAGCCCGATCGCTTTTGACAATTTCAGGTTTGCCGATCGCAATTAACTGCCCAAAGTCTAAAACGGCAATGCGATCGCAAAGTCCCATAACTAGAGGAACATGATGCTCAATCAGCAAAATTGTGAGGGCAAAGCGATCGCGCAAACTGCGGATAAAATCACTAAGTTGTCCTTTTTCATTGGGATTCATCCCTGCGGCTGGTTCATCTAAAAGTAATAACTTGGGTTGCAGGGCAAGGGCACGAGCAATCTCTAACCGACGCTGATCACCGTAAGAGAAGTTTTTGGCTTTGACATCAGCGCGATCGCTTAAGCCCACTAGCTCTAATAATTCTAGGGCGCGATCGTAGGTTTGCTTTTCTTCTTTATGTGTTGGTGGTAGACTTAAAACTCCATTCCAAATACCTGTAGTAGTTCTAAGGTGTCGAGCGATCGCCACATTCTCTAAAGCCGAAAGTTCGCTAAATAAACGGATATTCTGAAATGTGCGAGCAATTCCAAATTTTGCGATTTGATAGGGACGGTGATTAGTAATTTCTTGACCATCGTAGAGAACCTTGCCGCTACTAGGAGCAATTAGTCCTGTAATGGTATTAAAAAGAGTGGTTTTACCTGCTCCATTGGGTCCAATCACACCAAAGATTTCATTTTTCTGTACATCAAAGGACACCTCATTTACTGCCACTAAGCCCCCAAATCGGCGAGTTACTTGTTGTACAACTAAAGTTGATTGACCTATGTTCATAAAATTTGTAAAACTACCATATTTGATGCTGTCCTATGAATACATTAAACCCTCTTAAGTTAATCTTTTCGACATTAACAGGATTAGCGATCACGGTAATCCTTCTACCCCAAATTTCTGAGGCATTTCCAACTTTAATTGAAGCCAACTCATTCTTTAGTTCATCTGAACTCAAGCTTAAGAGAGTATGCAATACTATCAACCAAAATACGATCTTACTAAAAGCTGTGAGAACAGGAAATCTCGCAGCCACTCAAAAAGCCCTATCTTGTAAAGCTGACCCAAATGCTCAAGAACAAAATGGTGAGACAGCTTTAATGATTGCGTCTGCAAATAACCATGTGAAGATTGTGAAACTTTTGTTATCTCATGGGGCGAATGTTAATGGGGGAAGTTGGATTGTAGGATACCCTCTGATGGAAGCATCCAGAGAGGGACATCTTGAAATCGCCAAGCTGCTTTTAGAAAAAGGAGCCGATGTCAACATTATGTCTGACGAAGGATTTACGGCTCTAGATGCAGCTATCGTCAAAAATCAGATTGAGGTGGTTCAATTCCTACTAAACAAAGGTGCAAATCCGAATCGTTATGTTGCAGGGGCTACCCCTCTTTATGATGCTGGCTATGGATATACCAAAGTTGTCAGTCTTCTAATTAAGCATGGTGCTGATGTTAATGCTAAGTCATTCGGTAGCACAACACCGCTAGCGATCGCCATACAAAACAATCATCTTGATGTGGTCAACTTGCTCAAAAAAGCAGGCGCAAAATGACTATTTTTGCAAGCTGCGTGAAACGTAGTTTTCAAAATTTTTCTGTAATTCTAACGTCAGTTCCACGAAAGCGAAAAATGGTGAGAATCGCTTAGCGATTCTCACCATTTTTCGCCATTTGTGGCGTGCTTCGCACGCCGCAAATGGCTGTATCGAACTCGCGCTAATCCTAATGCAAAATTTTAATAGTTGTACCGCGCTGTAGTAAGGAATAAATTTCATTAACATCGTCATTTCTCAGCGATACACAGCCTAAAGTCCAATTGATTTTGCGATCAATCAACCAATCCTTGCCCTTCTCTACACCGTGAATCCCAATCTCGCCCCCAATGCCATCTTGTGTTGTTACTTCACCCCTCTTTTTTGCCTGTAAAAATTTGCGCCAAGAATCTTGAGTGGGATAGTCCAACAAAATAAACTTAGACCATTCCGAATGGTAGTAAAGCTCTTGTACTTTAAATAATCCCTCTGGTGTGCGCTTGTCACCTTCACGTAACTTGTCATCTTTGGGATTAGCGCCTAAAACGATCGCATAGGACTTGATTGGCTTTTTTTGATAGTAAACCGTCAGCTTATATTGAGATTTTTCTACGACAATTTCGATCAACTTTTTATCGAGCTTCTTGAGATCAATTAAATCTGCGACTTTTCGATCTTCGTTTAGTAACTTATCAGTGGCTTTAGCAGCACAGTCGTTAAAGCAGGGCAAATAGTTAGCAAGGTGAGGATTGGAGATCGCATAAATCCCTAGTGAACTCACAATCAATGTCAAATAAATAAAAATTCTTAGCGATCGGCGATTATCTATTTTGGGTGGTGACATATTAACTCCAGAATCTTAAGCAAAAAATTGCGAAGCAATTTTTTGCTATTTAGTTTTTGCAAATGCTTTTTGCGTAGTCTGGCTACACCATTTTAAAAACTCTGGAGTAATGATCCCTTTAGGATAAAAAATTGTTCCAACTACAATCAAAAAACCAAAAATAATTAAGCGTCCATCTTTGAGAAAGTGACTTAACCATGAAGGAAAACCACTAACAGGTATTCCCCCTAATTCTTTTGGCACAACATCAGAGATATTTCGTAAAACTTCAGGCAAAGCCGTTAGCAAAATACCCCCGACTACTGGTCCCCAAAATGTTCGCGAACCACCAATTAAAACAAAAGCTAAGAAAATAATACTGGCATCAAAGGTTCCCTGACGAGCATTCCATGTATTCAAGAAATGAGCGCTCACGGCTCCCACCACACCTGCCAAAATTGCTGCCAAGGTAAAGGCTAAAACCTTGTAATAGGTAGGATTGATCCCCATCGAATCGGCAGCTAGCTCATCTTCACGAATCGCAATCAGCGCACGTCCAACCCGAATTTTTTCCAGACGATACATAAAAGCCATGCTCAGCACTAACAATGGTAGAGCAATCCAGAGGTATTCCAAAGGGGACTGAAATGGTTGTGGAATCCCAAAAATACCAACAGCACCGCCTGTAATATCAAGATTTAAGGCAACTACCCGCAAAATTTCCACAAAGGCAATGGTAGCGATCGCCAAATAAATTCCTCGCAATCGTAATACAGGGATTCCTAAAACTACCGCTACTAGCCCACATATCACACCCGCCGCTAACATTTCCAGCAATACCCACCAAACTGGCACAGTACCTGTAGCAGTTGTTAACATCTTGGTAGAGGCGATCGCGGCTATATAACCACCTAAGGCATAAAATCCTGGTGTTGCCAATGACAACTGTCCTGCCATTAAGGGCAAGTAAACGGAAATGCCGAGAATTGCCCCAAAAACTGCCGAGACAATCAAGAAGCCATAGGTATTAAAAAATTCAGCCATCATTTGGATTCAGAATGTTTTTCAAGGCTAGCTTTGCTATCCCTTTAAAAAGTACCGCAAAAATATAGCGGTTCTTGTGTAGATATTTCAACTCAAACAATAGCGTTCCAGCGTTTCGCACCGCACTAGAGAGAAATGGCGGCGCAAAGCGCCGCCATTTCTCTTTTAGATCTTAATTCGTCCGAAACCCCAAACAGTGCAATTTTTTGGTAAGCCTAATCAAAAAGTAGGCACAATTATGTAAAACTCAAAGACTTGTGGAGACTGCTACACAAGTCTTTGAATCAGATTTTGAGCTATATTGCGGTCGATAGCAGACTTTTGATAAACCTAATGTTCACAGTGATAATCGCTTTAAAAAAGCAACCTTAAGATTTAAACCATTGCATTAAATTAGTTATCATTAGTCAATAAGCAGCAAGGTCTTAAGAAATAATTAAGATTTTTGCAAAATTGTCTAATCTCAAGCTACGAACATCATGCGATCGCCGTTTCGAGAGTAGTGTTTTTTAAGCTAGTCTAGGCTAATCTAAAAAGCTCAAAGTCAATCTCACCTAGGTTTTGTAGTTTTAATAGTCATCGACAAATTAGAACTACTCCATCAACAAATATCAACACTTGACGTAAATCTTTAATACCAATTCACAAAAGTGTGGTTACACTTTTGTGAATTAAAAACCAAACCCTGTAAGGGTTTTAAAAGTACAAAATGGCGTAGCCATTTTGTACTTTGGTATAACGCAAGATTATTACGCACACCTTTTTCACTATCAAATTCTAGAGAGTACAAACAGTGGACATTCAAATTGGGCGCGGTAAAACTGCACGCAGAGCCTATGGCATCGACGAAATTGCATTAGTACCAGGAGGGAAAACCCTCGATCCCAACGTCGCCGATACATTTTGGGAAGTTGGAGGAATTCGTCGTGAAATTCCGATCATTGCTAGTGCAATGGATGGGGTTGTCGATGTTGATATGGCGGTTAAACTTTCGGATTTAGGCGCGTTGGGTGTGATCAACCTTGACGGTATCCAAACCCGCTATGACGACCCCACCCCAATTCTAGAGAAAATTGCCTCTGTGGGTGTGACTGAGTTTGTCTCACTTATGCAAGAGCTTTATGCCGAACCCGTAAAGCCTGAACTTATCCAAAAACGCATCCGTGAAATCAAAGAAAAAGGTGGCATTGCCTGTGCTAGCAGCATCCCTGTAAATGCCTTTAGATATGGTGCGATCGCTGCCGAAGCTGGTTGTGACCTCTTCTTCTTGCAGTCCACAGTAGTTTCCACCACTCACATCGCCGCTGAAGGGCTAGTCTCCCTCGACCTTGCAAAATTCTGCAAAGAAATGCCGATCCCTGTACTCATGGGTAACTGTGTTACCTATGATGTTACCCTCGAACTTTTAAAAGCAGGAGCCGCAGGCATCCTCGTTGGTATCGGTCCGGGAGCTGCCTGTACATCAAGAGGTGTCCTCGGTGTGGGCATACCTCAAGCCACAGCCGTTGCTGACTGTGCCGCCGCCCGCGAAGACTTTTTTAAAGAAACTGGCAAATACGTACCAATCATTGCCGATGGTGGCTTGATCACAGGCGGTGATATCTGCAAATCGATCGCCTGTGGTGCTGATGCAGTGATGATCGGCTCACCTTTTGCTAGAGCTAAAGAAGCTCCTGGACGTGGCTTTCACTGGGGAATGGCAACACCTAGCCCAGTCTTACCTCGTGGAACCAGAATTCGTGTTGGCACAACAGGCTCCTTAGAGCAAATTTTGCGAGGACCTGCGGGACTGGATGACGGGACGCATAACCTTTTGGGCGCGCTCAAAACCAGCATGGGAACTCTAGGTGCAGCAACGATCAGAGAAATGCAACAGGTTGAAGTTGTCATTGCGCCTTCACTTTTAACCGAGGGCAAGGTTTACCAAAAAGCACAACAGCTTGGGATGGGTAAATAAAAAACAATAAAAGGCTCGCAAAGTGAGCCTTTTATTATTTAGCAAATTACTATAGTTTAGGTATTATCAAAAAACCTAATATGCCAAAAATTTTGCTGGTAGAAGACAATGAAATGAATCGCGATATGTTATCGCGAAGATTAATGCGGCGGGGATTTGATGTTATCGTGGCTACTGATGGTGCTGCGGGGGTAGAAATGGCTGCGGCAGAGCTGCCTGACTTAATCGTGATGGATATGAGTCTACCGATTCTCGATGGATGGGAGGCGACAAAGTGTTTGAAACAAATAGATGCGACCCAAAATATCCCAGTTATTGGTTGCTCAGCCCATGCGATGGTCGGCGATCGCGAAAGAGGGCTCGAAGCAGGTTGCGATGATTACGACACTAAGCCGATTGAATTTGCAAGGTTGTTGGGGAAAATTGAAAATTTATTAAAAATATATGCCAGAACCTAATGAGCTTAATTTATTAATTGTTGACGATGATCAAATGAATCGCGAAATTCTTAGTCGTCACTTAAAGAATTTAGGATATAAAAATATAACTTTGGCTGAAAGTGGGCAAATTGGGCTAGAGATAGTTGCCACACAGCCGATTGATTTGATCTTGCTAGATATGATGATGCCAGTAATGAATGGTTTAGAAGTGCTGAATCATCTTAAAGAAAATTATCATTGGCGCATAATTCCCGTAATTATTATTTCGGCATTTGATGAAAAAGAAATGATGCTGGCTTGTATTCAAAAGGGGGCGGAAGATTATTTAATCAAGCCTTACGATCTAGTTCTGCTTAAAGCCAGAGTAAGTGCTTGTTTAGAGAAGAAAATATTACACGATCGCGAAGTTTTAAATAATCAGAAACTAGAAGCCGCTTATAAAGAACTAGCAATTGCTTATCACGAGCTAGAGGTTGTTAAAAATGAGTTAGAAGCCTTGTCCCATCGCGATGGGTTGACTGGCATTGCTAACCGCCGCTACTTTGATACAGTTCTCGAAAAAGAATGGAATGCAGCGCATAGAGAAAAGAAATGTCTCTCACTTATATTATTTGATATAGACTATTTTAAGAAATATAATGATACCTACGGGCATCTAGCGGGAGATGACTGTCTATGTCGGGTAGCGATCGCTGCTTCACGGGCTGTCAAGCGGCCAAGAGATACATTAGCAAGGTATGGAGGTGAAGAGTTTGCAGTAATTTTAACTGACACTGATGCACCGGGAGCAGAGTTTTGTGCAAACCAAATTCGTCTTGCCATTGAAAATCTGCATATAAGTCATAGCTCTTCTCAAATAGGCTCCTTTGTTACGGCTAGTTTAGGACTTACAACTATCAACCCTCACACCCAAATTTCCACATCTCAACAATTAATTAAGGAAGCTGATTTAGCGCTTTATCAAGCAAAGCACGAGGGTAGAAATCGGGTTACAGTATGGACAACAAACGGATAATCAAAAACGGGTGGTAAAAATGGGAGTTCAAAGTTTTCAAGTATTGATCGTCGATGACAACGAAATAAATCGCGATATGCTTGCCAGATGCTTGCATAGAAGAGATTTCAATTTATCAATGGCTGCTAATGGACGCGAAGCTTTGTCAATGATTCAGGCTAATCTCTATGATTTGATTTTACTGGACATCATGATGCCTGAAATTGATGGATATGCTGTTCTCAAATACTTAAAAAAAGACTCACTATTACGCGATATTCCTGTAATCATGATTTCAGCGATCGAGGAAATGGATAGCGTCATGAAATGTATAGAAATTGGTGCTGATGACTATCTTACTAAGCCATTTGATCCTGAGATGTTAAAAGCAGCCGTTAATCGTTGTCTGCCTAATAAGGGACAGCCTTTAAATGCTCCAACAGTTCCCAATCGCCCAGTTTCTGGATTATCTAGTCCCAGTTTTGGTGATCCCAATACACAAATATCAGAGTTCAAATTACCAGAAGACACAACCCGTGGCACATCAACTAATTCAATTAGCCTTGATGATGTTGTCCATCGTATTATGCAAACAGGGATGATTAGTCGTAAAGGTTATTTATATTTTAGTAAAGCGATTTTCAATTCTTTATTTGAGAATTCAGGCTTAACGGATCAAGAAGTTTATCAAATTCAATCTGTATTTGATGCTATTCAATCAGGGAGAATTAAGGTAGTTGATTCCAATTTTCCTAGTAAGCTTTAATGCCAAAATTCCACAGAGAGTTTAGAGCAAAGCACCGAAACTCTCTATGGAATTTACCATAAGTTAACGTGAATTTGATATAGCCATTTGTGCCGCGCAATGCGCGGCACAAATGGCGCAAAATGATGTTAAGTTATACCAATTCACAGAAGTATAGCCATTTTATACTTTGGTATTATGAATAGTTAAGAATTGAAGTAACTAAGATCGCAATCTGAGTTCTGTTGCGTAAATTTAGCTGACTCAAAATATTGGTAATGTGATTTTTGACAGTTCTTGTGGATATGTAAAGCTGATTGGCAATTTCCTCATTATTTGCACCAGTGGCGATTAATTTTACTATTTGCTGCTCTCTGGGCGTAAGTTTATCCCAATCAGTTATAGATACTTCCGAAAGCTCAGGAATTCGAGCAATTACCTTTCGCCCTAGATTTAAATCCAAATGCATATAGCCTCGATAGACCGCTTGAATTGCAAATGATAATTCTTCAGGAGATGTATTCTTTAAGATATATCCTGATGCTCCATATTTCAAAGCTTGTGAAACATATTCTTCCGTATCATCAACGGTAAGAATTAGAACTTTTGTCTCGGGGAAACGATCGCAAATTTGTTTAGTTGCTTCCACTCCATCCATAAG
>JBJTVM010000638.1:0-7462 GCA_046081205.1 Pseudanabaena sp.
AATATTTTGTTTAGTTTCTTCTTTTAAATAAGAATGATTCTTTGACCAATAGCTTAATTGATTACTAATATTTTCGATGCGTTTAAATATATCTGGAATTGTTTGTATTTTGTATTCCTGTATTCTTTCTCTTACTTCAAAAATTGCTCTGTCATTATTTTGTTGTATTTTCTGCTGTAAGTTCTCTAAACTGTATATTTTTGTTTCTAATCTAGAAATTTTTATTTCATTATCTTTTTGTGTTTGTGTTTGCAATTTTTCTAAACGATATACTTCAGTAAGAATTATATTGCTATGCTCTAACTGAAGTTTGTCTAATCGATTTACTTCCGCCAGATTATCTTGTTGTATTTGTTGCTTCAAAAGATTTCGATTTACTAGATTTAGGAATAGTGTCAAGGTTATTGGCATTGCAGCATATATCACTTGACCTATACCGTTTGCGATGATAGTTCCAATTATTGATATACCTATTGAGAAGTATTCAACAATTTCTAAAGGATCATTTTCTGATGATTTCATGTCTTTTTATAATTGACGAATTAAAATATTGTTGCGAAGGATAGCTCACTTAAAAGAATTATAATCCCCCCAAACCAATCACCCGCAAAGTGCGATAACGGTCTTGGATTTGCAGCCTTGCACCACATTCGGTACAGAACTTAATAGTTAAAGGGTTAGCGATCGCAAGCAAGACAGAGGCAGTTACTCATGCTAAGTAGATCTTAAAAAATTTAGCTTTGATAGTCTATTTATAGCTTAACGTGAGTAAATCCTATTAATAGGATGATTTTATAGATGATATTTGGCGATCGCCTATTCTGGCAAAAAGTCTTCATCCAGCACTTGCTCAGAAGTAAATGGACAAACCTCAGGGAAATGGACTAAAGGTAATCTCGTTTCGATTTTGGCTTGTTTTCTTGCATCCCGATAGCATTCATCAAAAATTTGCTGAAAATAGTTTCTTAAACTAGGGCTACTTTGAAAAATCTCTCTAATCCGACGACGATGCTCGGCGATACTTTTTTCCCAACTTCTGGTGCGATTGTTTGGTTGATGTTGCCATTTAAGCAAATGTAGTAAAACCACTACTAAATCACTACTCAAAGCATGTTTATCGCTATTTCCCATCGATTCTACTTCTTCGAGTAAATTCACCACATCTAGTTCCGCTAACTTCCCCTCACGCAATAATTTGGCTGTTGCTTCAACCCATAGATTAAAGTCACATTCATAGAGATTGCTCAGTGAATCAAGGGAAGTATTAGCGATCGCTGGTTCGTGGATACCCTGTGTCTCTAAGTAAGCCTGTGTCATCAGCTTGCCCTCAAAGTTTTACTCGCAATTAATTCTGAGACTAACATAAAAAAGATAGGGCGTACTTTGTACGCTCTATCTTTTTTCTAAACTGCTAGGAATTTTTGAATGACTTCGTTACTGAGTTCTGAAGTTTTTCCTGAGGCGACAATACCGCCTTTTTGCATGGCGTAATACCAATCAGCTTGGCGCACAAAATGCAAATGCTGCTCCACAAGTAGGATCGAAATCCCAGTAGTTGCCACAATATGTTTAACTGCTGCCTCAATTTCAAGAATAATCGACGGCTGAATACCTTCTGTTGGTTCGTCGAGAATTAATAATCTGGGCTGTCCCATCAACGCACGGGCGATCGCTAATTGTTGTTGTTGACCACCACTAAGGTCGCCGCCCATTCGATTGAGCATCGAATTCAATACGGGGAAAAGCTCGAATACCATATCCAAAAGATTTTGGCGCACAGCAGATGTGACAGGACGAGATTCTAAACCGAGTAAGAGATTTTCTCTGACGGTCATCCGAGGCATTACCTCGCGTCCTTGAGGCACATAGCCTACACCCATTCTGGCGCGTTGATCAGGAGTAAGTTGGGTGATTTCTTTCCCAAAAAAAGAAACATCACCTTGTCTGGGTTTCAGCAATCCCATAATTGTTTTTAACAGAGTAGTTTTACCCACACCATTGCGCCCAATTAAGCAGACCATTTTGCCAGAAGCCACACCCATATCCACATTACGGAGAATATGACTTTCTCCATAATAAACATTGAGATTATTAATTTGTAAAATCGGATCGTAATTGTCTTCCATAGATTACCTCTGTTTCAAATTGGCTGTTAGCTGTTAGCTATTAAATTCGTCAATCACCAATTACCAATCACCAATTACCAAAACCTAATGCTCCTCTTCCTGTTGTCCCAAATAAACTTCAATGACTCTTGGATCGTTCTGCACTTCTTCAAAATTGCCTTCGCAAAGTACACTGCCTTGATGTAAGACTGTTACCTTCCGCGCAATTTGACGAACGAACTCCATATCATGCTCAATAACGATGATGGAATGGGTCTCTGCTAATGACATTAGAAGTTCACCCGTTTTTTCCGTCTCTTCATCAGTCAAACCTGCAACTGGTTCGTCCACTAGCAATAGGTCAGGAGACTGAGCAATCAACATGCCGATTTCTAGCCATTGTTTTTCACCATGGGATAGAAACTCAGCTTTCATTTCTGACTTATTGATCAGTCCGATCGTCTTCAAAAGATCGTTGACCTTTTGCTTTTCTACCACTGATGGTGATTTAAACAATGTAGAGAAAACATTCTTGTTTGGGTTGCTAGCTAATTCTAAGTTTTCTCTGGGTGTGAGGTTGAGGTATACGCGAGGTGTTTGAAATTTCCTCCCTACACCCATTCTGGCAATTTTATGCTCAGAAAGCGATCGCGTATTTTTGCCTTTAAATCTTACTTGCCCCTCAGTGGGTTTGGTCTTACCAGTAATCACATCTAGGAATGTAGTTTTACCTGCACCATTAGGTCCAATGATTACTCTTAGCTCACCCTGTTCCATGTCAAAGTTCAAGTTGTTAATGGCTTTAAATCCATCAAAACTAACGGTAACATCTTCAATTTCTAGGATTTTCCCTTTCACTTTGCACCTCTGGATCTAACTCAAGACTAGGATATGTAACCGTTGGTCTGCCGAAAAAGATTTTTTTGAACAGCAGTACGCCACTAGTACGACACCAACCAACTAAACCATCGGGCAGCACCATGACCACAATTAGGAACATCGCGCCCTGAAAGAATAACCAAATCTCAGGAAACTGCTCACTCAGTAAGCTTTTAGCAAAGTTAACCAAAATCGTACCGATTAATGCTCCAATCAATGTAGCGCGACCACCTACTGCCACCCAAATTACCATTTCAATGGAAAGAGCGATATCCATTGACTTTGGCGAAATAATACCAGTTTGAGGCGTAAATAATGCGCCACCAATGCCAGCTAAAACGGCTGAAATCGCAAATACTAGTACCTTAAACCCAGTGGGATCATAGCCAGAGAAGCGAGCGCGGTTTTCATCGTCTCTTAAAGCAATTAGTAATCTACCGAATCTACCGCTAGTCAGCCAACGACACAAAGCATAGGCTAATCCCAAAAAGACGACAGTTAAAATGTAAAAAACTCTTTGGGTTTCAGGTGCATTGATGTCATAGCCAAAAATGGTCTTGAAATCCGTTAGTCCATTTGTGCCATTGATCAGTTGTTGCTGACCATTAAAGAAGTTGAAAAAGATAATCGTGGTAGCTTGGGTAAGGATAGAGAAATAAACTCCACGAATCCGATTTCTAAATACTAAATATCCTAAAACAGCGCCAACGATCGCAGGGATCAGCACGATTGCCAAAACTGTAAATTGAAATGAGAAAAATGGCTCCCAAAGGGCAGGAAGTTTAGTAATTCCATAGAGAGGCATGAATGAGGGCAGTTTTTCAGTGGCTTCGGGAGGAAATTGCAGTTTTAAGTGCATCGCTAGGGCATATCCTCCTAAACCAAAAAAAACACCATGCCCTAAGCTCAAAAGTCCAGTAAATCCCCAGATTAGATCAATTCCTAAAGCCACGATTGCTAAGGCAAGAAATCGACCTAACATAGTGATTCTAAAAGCTTGGCCAGTTGCCGTAAAAACAGCAGGAATCACAAAAATCAATATTAGTGCTATCCCTAAGCCGACACCAATTTCAATACCTAGAGATCTCCAGTTCTTCTGAGAAATTGAAGGGGTTGGAATGTTTTTAGAAATATCTTCTATCATGCTCATTTGTCTATTAAAAGGCTTAGGTTCAGGAAACTTACAACTCTACTGATCGACCTTTTTGAGGGAACATACCCGCAGGTTTATATTGCAAGAAGGCAACAATTGCAAGGAAAAGTAATACCTTTGCCATGCTGGTAGTACCAAAGAAAGTAAAAAATCCCGCTACGGGGCTTTGTGGGCCAAACAAAGTTACAAAGGTTTGTGAACCAAATAAGTAGCTTGTAACTCCAATCGCCATTGCTGCTGCAATACTTCCCACTAACTTACCAACACCACCAACTACAACAACCATGAATGTATCAACAATGTAGTTTTGACCAGTATTCGGACCGACTGAGCCGAGGAAACTAACTGCGCAGCCAGCAATTCCTGCAAGCCCTGAGCCAATGGAGAAAGTAAGCGCATCAACAGTTTTGGTAGGAATCCCTAAACAAGAACTCATTTGGCGGTTTTGCATAACTGCACGAATGCGTAGACCCCAAGGCGATTTCTCTAGAAACAGATAGATACCAATTACACAAATAACAGTCAGGGCAATGATAAACAAACGAACATAAGGAAATTGGATTGAACCAATTTGCATACCACCACGCAACCATTTTGGCGCTGTCACGTCTACATTTTGCGCTCCAAACCAAGGTTGAGTTACTGCAATCTTGTAGGTCTGAGCCATTAACAATGCTACAGTGCCTGAAATAGCTAGAGACAAAGGTAAAAGAATCGCGATCGCCCAGTTACGAATAGATTCCCAATTTGGTCTTTTCTGAAGTAACCAAACACCAACAAAATACAGAATGCTAAAAACTATCAAACCAACAAAGATAACCCAATTGACACTACGGACAAACTGTTGAAAAATGAGGCTCACGCCCCAAGTTGCCAATAGCGTCTCAAGCGGTCGTCCATAGAGATGACGAATTACTCCTTTTTCCAAAAGAAATCCAATCCCTGCGGTCACCAAAAAAGCGGCAATTAGTGCAGCAAAAACGTAGAACTCTGTCCAAGGTTCTCCCAACTTTTTGAAGCCATTCTGCACTACAAAAGTTGTATAAGCCCCAAACATCATTAGTTCACCATGAGCCATATTAATTACGCCCATCAAACCAAATACGATCGCCAAACCTAGTGCAGCCAGTAACAAAACTGAACCCGTACTGATGCCGTTAAATACTCCTTGAAGAAGTTGAAGAAGATTCTCTGTCATGTTTCTATCAACATTATTTATCAGTATTCGGTATTGAAATTAAAGTGATGATCATTGTGTCAAGATTTTCGAGTAAGGATTCGTGGCGCTTCGCACTTCTAATCCTTATTTCAAGATCACTACCAAATCAATAATACAAAGTGTAGAGGCGATCCAAGGATTACCTCTACACTTTGTACTTAATGCATAAGTCTTAAGCTCTCAAACCCTTAAGTAAACAGAAGCTTATGCTTTCTTAAATTTGCCACCTTTAGATTTATCAGAGTAATCGCAGTAGAAGCCTTTAGTTTCTGCAACAAATTGGTTCCAAGGTAATGGAGTCACAGCTTCTTTGGTTTCGTTGACGATCTTGAACTGACCATCAGCTGTAACTTCACCAATACGCACAAACTTAGAAAGGTGATGGCTATTTTCCATTGTCACCTTACCTTCAGGGGCATCGAAGGTTTGACCAAGAGCTGCCATTCTTACTGCTTCGAGATCGTCTGCTTTACCTGCTTTTTTGACAGCTTGTGCCCAGATGTTGACAGCAATATAGCCGGCTTCCATTGGATCGTTGGTAACACGATCCGCGCCATACTTAGCTTTGAAGGCTTCTACAAACTTCTTGTTGACTGGATTGTCAACAGTCATGAAGTAGTTCCAAGCAGCATAGTGACCCTTCAGAAATTCAGGACCGATCGCTTTAACTTCTTCTTCAGCGATACTTACAGACATCGAAGGATATTTATCTGCGGTTAGACCAGCACCTTGCATCTGTTTAAAGAAAGCAACGTTACTATCACCATTGAGTGAGTTGTAAATGACACCACCATTTGGCAATGCTTGCTTGATCTTGGCAATGATTGGGGTTACTTCGGAGTTGCCTAGTGGGAGATAATCTTCACCAACTACTTTACCGCCAGAAGCTTCCAATTGAGCTTTGATGATTGTATTAGCAGTACGAGGGAATACGTAGTCAGAGCCAACTAGGAAGAACTCTTTACCCTTGTTCTTGAGCAACCATTCTACAGAAGGTTCAATCTGCTGGTTAGGAGCAGCTCCAGTGTAGAAGATATTCTTCGAACATTCTTGTCCTTCATATTGGACAGGATAGAAGAGTAAGTGATCTTTGGACTCAAATACTGGTAGTACTGCCTTACGACTTGCTGAAGTCCAACATCCAAATACAACTACGACCTTGTCTTGGTCAATCAATTTTTTAGCTTTTTCAGCAAATGTTGGCCAGTCAGAAGCACCATCTTCAACGATCGCTTCAATTTGCTTGCCTAGTACACCACCAGCCTTGTTAATTTCTTCGATCGCAAGTTGAGTTGCATCTACGAGGCTCTTCTCACTGATCGCCATAGTGCCACTCAAAGAGTGCAAAATACCAACCTTGATTTTGTCTCCACTGGCTGCGGCTGTGCTTGTGGCTTTAGGTGATGCAGCAGTGGTTGCAGTAGTAGTTGCAGCGGTGGTTGGGGTAGCTGTTGGAGTAGCTGGAGCACAAGCCTTGATCAGGCCACTAATTCCAAGTGCAGCAGAGCCATAAACGATGAACTTACGACGATTCATTCTCTTACTCATTAACCTTTAACGCCTCCAAACTATTGAGTTCTATTTAAAAAAATTGACTTAGTAATCTTGGGATGAAGGTTAGACTTCACTCCTCTCACACAGATCAATCAAAGATGTTAGCTTCACAATCCTGATATAGTTAACCTTAATAGGTTGTATCACAGAATACTTTTTTAGCTACTACTTTTCTGATATAAGGCGCTTTCATAAGCTTTAGAAACTCATCTCAAACAGTTGCACTTCCACGAAATCAGGAATCAATAGCTTAAAATTTTATAGATTGATTTAATACTTTTAAAATACTGAAAGAATAAAGTTAATAAAGATTAATAAATAAGTATTTTGAATTAAATCGCCTCCTTGTCCATAAGCATCACGATCTCCGCTCTACGCCTAAACGCTCAAAAGCGTAATCGACTTATCAGCTAATCAAACAGCGATCACCCCCCCTCAATCAAGCTCCAAAACCATGATCGCATCTTCCTCAAGATCAAACAGTGATCTCCGCTTCAACACCTCAATAACACGCTCACTACTTCAAAAAGATTAAACAGTGTTCTCTCCTTC
>JBJTVM010000639.1:0-6474 GCA_046081205.1 Pseudanabaena sp.
GCTTTCAAAAAACCGATTTGTATAATGAGAATTGCTGATCTAACCGATGTGTAAGTCCTAAGTAATTTGAACAAATTACTTAATCTTATAAAATTAGAAACTTTATATAATCATGAGTGGACTTGGCGGATTAAATAAAACCCCTAACGGTGTAGTGATCGGGGTGGTGCAACTTCAATTACCAACAGTTGTCACAAAACAAGACTTATCTACTCAAACTCAACGTATTTGTGAGATGGTCGGCAAAGCTAGGCGAAACATGGCAACTATGGATCTAGTCGTATTCCCTGAATACTCCTTGCATGGTCTGTCAATGGATACCAATCCAGAGATCATGTGTAGCTTAGATGGAGCAGAAGTAGCAGCATTCAAGCAAGCTTGTATAGACAATAACATTTGGGGTTGTTTCTCTTTGATGGAATATAACCCTCAAGGTAATCCCTATAACAGTGGCATCATTATTGATAATCAAGGTGAATTGAAACTTTACTACCGCAAACTACATCCTTGGGTTCCTGTTGAGCCTTGGGAACCCGGGAATTTGGGAATCCCCGTTTGTGAAGGTCCCAATGGCAGCACGATCGCACTGATTATTTGCCATGATGGTATGTTTCCTGAGATGGCGCGAGAATGTGCCTATAAAGGTGCAGAAATCATGATTCGTACTGCTGGCTATACTGCTCCAATTCGTCATTCTTGGCAAATTACTAATCAAGCAAATGCTTTTTGCAATCTGATGGTGACGGCTTCAGTCTGTATGTGTGGCTCTGATGGCAGTTTTGATTCTATGGGAGAAGGAATGATTGTCAACTTCGATGGTCAACCTTTGGTGATGGGTAGCCACCGTCCTGATGAGATTATTACTGCTGAAGTTCGCCCTGATCTAGTCCGTGAAGCCCGCAAATATTGGAGTGTAGAAAATAATATTTACCAATTTGGGCATCGAGGTTATGTGGCTGTTAAAGGTGGTGCTCAGGACTGCCCTTACACATATATGCAGGATATGGTAGAAGGGAAATATTCTCTACCTTGGGAAGAAGAAGTGATCCATAAAGATGGCACTTCTTGCGGATTCCCTGTCCCTGAACGAACCTATAAAGCGGTTTTCAAATGAGTGCGTACTCATTTGAAAACAAAAAAACAATCCCAGTAAGAGTTTTGAGTTTTCATTTTGCCTACGGCAAAATGAAAACCGCTATAGTCTGAAGTAGGTTGGCAAAAGCTTCGACTTCTCTCAGTTTAAAGTAACGTGAATTCGATATCGTCATTTGCACCACGCTTCGCGCGGCGCAAATGTCGCAAAATGATGAAAATCGCTCTGCGATTTTTACCATTTTGCGCGTTCGTCGAATTGACGTTAAAGTAAATGATATTAGCTATGAGTATCAGGACATAAAACCGAAATAGTGTGAGGCGTTGCTTTGTACCGCCTCACACTATTTTGGTTTTTGAATGGCTATCCAGCAAAATTATCTTTTTGTCCGCGAATTCTAGCAAATACGCGATCGGGAATCTCAATACCCGCCGATCGCTGAATAGCGGGAAAATCCCACCGCATAAAAGGATTAGTCCGCTTCTCTAATCCAATCGTAGTTGGCACAGTTGCCTCACCTCTCTGACGCTTTGCCGTGGCGGTTGTCATCCGTTCTTGTAAATCAGGATTATCTTGATCTACGGTCAGCGCAAACTTGAGATTGCCGAGGGTGTACTCGTGGGCGCACCAAACACGCGTATCATCTGGCAGTTGACGCAACTGCGACAATGAGGCCAGCATCTCCGCAGGAGTCCCCTCAAACAATCTGCCACAGCCGCCAGCAAACAAAGTATCACCACAGAATAACTCACCAACCTCATCACCCACTGGCTCAAAGTAATAGGCAATATGGGCATAGGTATGACCAGGCACAAAAAATACCTGCGCTTCCCGATCTCCAAAAGTCACGCGATCGCCGCCTTTTAAAAATACTTGTTGATGGGGAATGCGATCGCGATCTTTTTCACCACCATAAACAATGGCATTGGGAAACTTTGCAATTAGCGCCCTATTCCCACCCACATGATCGCCGTGGTGATGGGTATTAAAAATCGCTACTAAATTTGCCCCTAACTCTTCTATTTTGGCGAGTACAGGCTCAGGCACCGCAGGATCAACCACTGCTGCAGAGTTGCTAGCAGGATCATGTAAGACAAAAACGTAATTGTCACTTAGAACGGCTAGACGATAGATATTCATAAATTCGATTCCTGCGATTTAGTTTTATGTGGCGCGGCTTTGCCTCTCCTCATAAAACTGGTTCTTTATAATTATGTGGATTGTTGTAATAAGGCGATCGCCGCTTCTAGACGCGAAGGATAATTTTTCGCAAATTCCTCAAACCATAAACCTTCACCACCCAAGGGATCAAGCTTCTTTAACCATTCAGTCGCAGTTTTGGTGATTGCCTTGAGATCCTCTGCTTTTTGGCGATCGCTAATTTGTTGTAAATCGCGATCGATCACAGGCGAAGGCTGTCTAGGTAAAGTTTCGGGCGTTACCTGTGGAGAAGTGTAATCAGTTACATAGGTTTGCGAATTGCTGTGTGAATTACTTTGCGAATTATTTTGCGAACTACTGTGCGAATTATTCCGCAAGTCATTTAACAAACTGTCTAATGAGTTAGGGGCTGGAGTGATCGGCGGGATGCTGGTTTGACTGGGTAAAGGCGGAGTAGCGATCGGCTGCTCCTGATCCTGTTTATTAGCATTCGGCTCTTTATTGGGATCTTTATATTTACCCTGAAGATCATTGAGAATGGACTCAAGAGATTCCATTTGATTTGTATTTATAAAATTTGCTTGTACTTAATCCTGACTTTCAGTGGCGAGGCAAAGCCTTGCCACTCAGAAAATCACCTAATCATTAATCGCGCTCAATAAAACTTCCGCCAATGTCATATCTTCCATATCCGCAAGTGTAATCGTATCCACAATGTCAAAATTTGCACCAATACTCTGCAACTTGTCATCTAGCGCCTTCAGAAAATCGCTAGCACTAGGATCAGAACCAACTTGAATAAAAGAAATAGCTAACTCTGAATCAGAATTCATCCGACGAGTTGCTTCGATGATTATTTCAAACACAGAACGGCGATCGTCTGGTTCTCCATCAGTAATTACTAAAATTGTTTCCCCACCTTTCGCTTGACCAGCCTTTTTGCGCTGAAAGAATTGGTTAATCGCATCTTGGAGAACAGCGGTGAGATTAGTACCACCCATCGGATCATTTTCTTGGAAAATTTGCTCAACCTTCACTGCTGAAACATTATCGAATCGCTTAAACTTTCCTGAAAATAAATATACCGTAATCCCATCTGGGTCTAACTGATCGCATTTACGTGCAAGGGCAAGCGTCGATTCCTTGACAATTTCCCACCGACTTTTGTTAGTGCCTCTGTCAGTGTTTGACATGCTTCCACTTTTATCGATGATTAAGGTATAGTCACGTTTGTCTAGCATATAAAACTCCTTAGCAAGAATGTGAACTAGCTTAGATTATATAGCGATCGCCACCCTTGTTAGGACACAAAACCCCAAGGTGCAAACGGCTATATCGAACTCACGTTTTGTTAAATTGTATTGGTATGACAATAGGGAGCAAAACGATTGAGATACTGGCAAAATTTTGTGATTCGTGATTGGCTACCATCTGACCGAGAAACTGTTGCAAGTGTGATTGGTGGGGTGTTGGCTGAATATAGTTTAGAGTGGGAACCAGAGGGTGCGGATCGGGATGTGTTGTTTGTGGAAGAATGCTATTTTGATGTCGGTGGTGAGTTTTGGGTTGTGGAGCAAGAGGGACAAATTGTGGGGACAGGTGCATATTTCCCCACCCATCGCGGTGAGAAGGCTGTGGAAATTCGTAAGATGTATTTGTTGCCAGCAGCACGGGGATATGGCTTGGGTAAGTTCTTGCTGTTGGAATTAGAAAAAGCGATCGCCACCAAAGGTTTTACGGAAATTTGGATCGAAACTGTGAGTGTGTTGGTAGAAGCGGTGCAACTATACGAGAAAAATGGCTATATCCCCGCAACAGGTGTGGAAACTCCAAGATGCGATCGCATGTATGTGAAAAATATGATGTAGAGACGCAGCAGTGCTACGTCTCTACATTTTTTAATGGTAGGCGGTGCTTCGCACCGCCTACCATTACTGCCTGAATTTACTTTTGATATGATAGAGATCGCTGATTTTGATCTCTATCAACACTTTCTAAGCTCATGGCTCTGTTTGATATTCGTACCCCTTGGTCTCCCACTGCTGACCAACCCAAAGCGATCGCCCAGTTATTTGATGGATTACAAAAAGGACTACGTTATCAGACATTATTGGGCGCAACAGGGACAGGCAAAACCATGACTGTAGCCAATGCGATCGCCAAACATCAAAAGCCAACGCTGGTATTAGCCCATAACAAGACCTTGGCGGCGCAGCTATGTAATGAATTGCGCGAATTCTTTCCCAATAATGCGGTCGAATACTTCATCAGTTATTACGATTACTACCAACCTGAGGCATATATTCCTGTTACCGATACTTATATCGAGAAGACCGCCTCGATTAACGATGAAATCGATATGTTGCGTCACTCAGCAACGCGATCGCTATTTGAGCGCAAGGATGTGATTGTAGTGGCATCCGTAAGCTGTATCTATGGTTTAGGGATTCCCGAAGAATATCTCAAGGCTTCGATTCCCTTGGGAGTAGGCGTGGAATATGACCAGAGGGAACTGCTCAAAGCATTAACCAATGTGCAGTATGAGCGCAATGATATTGAGCTAGGTCGTGGTAAGTTTCGCGTTAAGGGAGATATTCTAGAAATTGGTCCCGCCTATGAAGACCGCACCATTCGCGTCGAATTTTTTGGTGATGAGATCGAAGCAATTCGCTATGTTGATCCTGTGACGGGTGAGATTTTGCAAAGTTTGGAAGCTCTAAATATCTATCCCGCACGTCACTTTGTCACCCCTACTGAACGCCTAGAAATTGCCTGTGCAGAGATCAAAGAAGAACTAGAAGCGCGGCTTGAAGAGTTAACCAATGCAGGGAAATTACTTGAAGCTCAACGTTTAGAGCAACGAACCAAATATGATTTGGAACTATTGCAAGAAGTCGGCTTTTGTAATGGAGTCGAAAACTATTCACGACATCTAGCAGGTCGTCAAGCTGGTGAATCTCCTGCCTGTTTAGTGGATTATTTCCCCAAGGATGACTGGTTGCTGATTGTTGATGAGTCACATGTTTCGATTCCGCAAATTAGGGGCATGTATAACGGCGATCGCGCAAGGAAGATGACACTTATCGATCATGGTTTTCGCTTACCCAGTGCTGCTGATAACCGTCCACTTAAGGCTGATGAATTTTGGGACATGGTCAAGCAATGTATTTTTGTGTCGGCAACCCCTGGGGATTGGGAAATGGAAGTCTCTGAGCAAGTTGTCGAGCAGATTATCAGACCGACAGGCGTTGTTGATCCAGAGATATTTGTGCGCCCAACGGAAGGGCAAGTCGATGACCTCTATCGTGAGATCCAAGAAAGGGGCAAGCGGAAGGAGCGGGTGTTAATTACCACCCTGACTAAGAAAATGGCTGAGGACTTGACCACATATTTCCAAGAGCGTAACCTTTCCGTGCGTTACCTGCACTCAGACATTAAATCAATAGAAAGAATCGAAATTCTCCAAGATTTACGCAGAGGAACTTTTGATGTGTTGATTGGAGTCAATCTACTGCGCGAAGGTCTAGATTTACCTGAAGTGTCCCTAGTAGCTATTTTGGATGCAGATAAAGAAGGATTTTTAAGAGCCGAGCGATCGCTGATTCAAACCATTGGTAGAGCCGCTCGAAATATCGCTGGACAAGTGATCATGTATGCCGATCGCATGACGAATAGTATGGAAAAAGCGATTTCGGAAACAGAGCGTCGTCGTCGCATTCAAATTAAATACAACGAAGACAATCAGATTACTCCAAAATCGATTGTGAAATCCATCGAAGGTAATGCAATTCTTGATTTCTTGTCTGTGTCGCGCCGCCTTAATGAGCGTCAGCTTGAGTATGTGGTGAATAATGCCAAGGAAATCTCGCTAGACGACATTCCTTCAATCATTGAGCAATTGGAAGCACAAATGAAAGATGCAGCAAAGAAGCAAGAATTTGAGCAAGCTGCTATATTTCGCGACAAGATTAAGTCTTTGCGCGATCGCCTACTGGGTAAAGCATAAATCTAGAGTTAATGATGAGCAGCGCTCTGCACTGCTCATCATTAACTCAAAGATATTGAAGTTACTAACTGCTAAATGTTCAACAAGAGAAGTTTGGACAATTGTTTGCAGTGTTACTCCTAATCAACAACCAGCGATCGCCATTCGTATCTGACTAGATAATCGAGATTTATGGATTCTCGGATTTTATTAGCGACTGGTCATCTAATTGTAG
>JBJTVM010000640.1:0-5022 GCA_046081205.1 Pseudanabaena sp.
TTTTAAGCAACTATTCTGATCAACAACTAAGTAAGCGTCAATAAACAGAAAATCCTCCTAAAGGATTAGCTTTAAAAGTTCAGCAACTTAAAAAAACTTCAATTCGACGATCGCGCAAAATGGTAAAAATCGTAGAGCGATTTTTACCATTTTGCGCGATCGTCGAATTGAAGTTTTTTTAAGTTGCTGAACTTTTAAAGCTAATCCTTTAGGGGGATTTTCTGTTTATTGACGCTTACTTAGTTGTTGATCAGAATAGTTGCTTAAAAGCGTTACCCCGCAAGTAAATAAAGACTTTAGTACAGACTCCAAAATGTTCTCTAAAGAAAGTTAATGTGAGCGAACTCACAAGACATCAGTGAATCGCGTCTTTGGGTATTTTAAGTTAAGCACTATACTGTCATATTGAAATTGATCAGTGTGAGGTATGCAATATGACTGAAACAAAACCAAACTTACTGCCAATTATTGGTGGTGCGGCTGTAGTAGTAGCAGGGGGCGTAGGTGCTTATTTCTTCTTAAATAAGCCATCGATCCTTCCCACGGCTAGTAGTGCATCGGGAGCACTTACGGTTGTTCCAAAGCAATCATTGATGGCTATGTCCATCTCCACAGATGAAGCCGCATTGTCCAAAATAGAGCAGTTCCTGTCTCCAGAAACCAAAAAACTTTACGATAAGGCGATCGCTGAGGTAAGAAAAAACCTCTCTTCAGGTGACGTAGACTATGACAAAGATATTAAGCCTTGGGTCGGTAAAAGTATAACTTTCGCAATTTTGCCTGCTGGAAAAACCGCTAGCCTTGTACCAAGTCAATCACAAGCGGCTCTTCAAAATCGCTATGTACCAATGAGTGATACAGGTTCGATTCAGTTTGTACAGGACAAAGCTGCACCTAAGCCTGAGGCTAAAACCGTACCAAATATTTTGATCGTGGTTGAGGTTAAAGACAAAGCTGGTGCTGAGAAATTTTTGACTGAGAAGATCAAAACTAAGGCAGGTGGCAAGGAAAAGCAGTCTGACTATAAAGGGGTGAAGATCACCCAATATGGTGATGGCAGTCAGGGTAGTGTAACCGCGATGGTTGGTGACTATTTGATTGTTACTCCTCAAGAACAGACAACTCAAAAAGCGATCGATACCTTTAAAGGTGAAGCTTCATTAGCCAGTGCCGCCAGTGCTGATGACCTCAAGCTCCAAAATCCCGTTGCTCAATTTTACATTCCTGACTTCGGCACATCAATTGTGGAGCTAGCGGCACTAAATCCTGAAGCCCAGACCATTCCCCCAGAGTCACTGGAACAATTGAAGCAGGTCAAATCCGTGAATATGGGTTTTGGTATTGATGATGCAGGTATTCGCTTTAAAGCCATTGGTAAGTTTGATCCTGCGGCTATTGCTGCACTCAAGAACTCACCTAATAAGGTTATGAGCCAGATTCCATCCCAAACATTCATGGTGACCACTGGGTTTAATATCAAGAACTCATGGGAGCAATTTGTTAAGTCGGCTGATAAGAATCCTGAAATCAAGAAAGGACTTGATGAAGTCAGAGCGCAATTGAAGTCTTCACCATTGGCTCTCGATCTCGATAAAGATATCTTTGGATGGATGGATGGCGAATTTGCCTTAGCTTCTGTAGCTGGTAAGACCGAAGGTATTTTGGCACAAACTCAAGGACTTGCACCTTTACTCATGTTGCAAACCACAAATCGTGCTGCTGCTGAATCTTTGTTCAAGAAACTAGATGATTTTGCGAAACAGAACGGTGCAACGGTAGCCAAAAAAGATGTCGGTGGAGTCTCTGTTACTGAATGGTCGGCGGCTGGTGCTGGCGCGATCGTGGCTCATGGCTGGAGTCAACCAGATACGATTTTCCTCACTGCTTCTCCGATTGTGTCACTGTTTGTACCCAAACCTGCAACTGCCCTCGATGCTGATGCTACCTATAAGTCAGTAATTAGTACTTTACCTACTAACAACGTTGGCTATTTCTACATTGATGCTGATCGCACATGGAAGATTGTTCAAAGCTTCATGCCTCCTGCGGAGAAAGAAAGTACTCCTCCTGAAGCAAAAGCTTTGATCGAGTCGATCCGAGGTATTGCAGCAACTGCGGCTTATCCAAATCCAGAGACTGCTGAAGTCGAAATAATCTTGGCTCTCAAGAAAGGCGGTAAGTAAAGTACTTCTTTCTTTCTAAGCAATAAAAAAGCCGCACCTCGTGCGGCTTTTTTATTGCTGTTCTAAATATTTTTTGCCCCAAAGATGCATTGCATCTAGGACAGGCTGCAAAGTCATCCCCAATGCTGTGAGCGAATATTCAACCTTGGGAGGAACTTGCATATATACTTCACGATGAATTAAGCCATCTTGCTCCATTTCCCGCAATTGTTGAGTTAGCATTTTTTGAGTGATGCCACGTAAGCTGCGATGCAATTCACCAAAGCGCCTTGTGCCATTAAATAATTCATGCAAAATCAAAACCTTCCAGCGTCCGCCGATCACATCAAGTGTAGCCTCAACGGGACAACTGGGGCGATCGCTCTGGTAAGTAGCGATACAATCCACTTCAGGCAAGGAATTTAGGGTAAAAGTATCAGAATAATTTTCCATAGTATCTTTTTGGTATGTACCTTACAAAAAAGTGCATACTTTACTTAAAGAGTGTGAGTCAATTATATTTTATTTATTGATGTCGCCGCCTAGTGTTTGGACAAATCAAAACCCAAAAGGCACAAGGAGGCGCTCCGCGCCTCCTTGTGCCTTTTGGGTTTTATGACCTAACAAACTTGGCGACAGACATATAATTAACCCGCGCATTTGGACAGAATTCATGAGTGAACCTAAGATTGTTGATAAGAAACCAGTTGTATTGGAACTAGAGCCTAAAACTTATTACTGGTGTACCTGTGGCGAATCTACCAACCAACCCTATTGTAACGGCGCACATAAAGGTACAGGATTTACGCCTCTTGCCTTTGAAGTGACCGAAACTAAGAAAGTTGCACTTTGTCTATGCAAGCACACAGGCAACGCCCCATTCTGTGACGGAGCGCATACAAAACTCTAATTAGCAATTTGCAGCACCTAGAGCGCTACAAATTAACAACAACAACCAATTCAATTCACAATTTGCAGCGCCTTAGACGCTGCAAATCACCAAAAATAACTATCAATTCACAATTCGCAGCGCCTTAGACGCTGCGAATTACCCAAAATAACTATTCAGAGGTAAAAACTATGTTGACTATTCGTAAATCAGAAGAAAGAGGACATGCCAATCACGGTTGGCTCGATAGCTATCACACCTTCTCCTTCGCTAACTATTACGATCCACAACATATGGCTTTTCGCTCATTACGGGTGATTAACCAAGATCAGATTGCTGGTGGTAAAGGCTTTGGAACCCATCCCCATAGCGATATGGAAATTATTACCTATATGCTCGATGGAGCTTTAGAGCATAAGGACAGCATGGGCAATGGCTCAGTGATTCGCGTCGGTGATGTGCAGAGAATGAGCGCAGGTACTGGAATCACCCATAGTGAGTTTAATCCTTCCGCAACGGAATCTGCTCATTTATTGCAAATATGGATTTTGCCGAATCAAGAAGGTGTCAAGCCCAGTTATGAACAAATTTTCTTCTCAAGGGAAGAAAAGCTGAATCAGTTAAGGTTGATCGTCTCGCCCGATGGACGCGATCGCTCAGTCAAAATCTATCAAGATGCCTATGTTTATGCTTCCATTCTCGAAGATGGTGCAGAAGTAACCCATATGGTTAGTCAAAATCGCTATGCATGGATACAAGTAGCCAAGGGTAGCGTGTTGGTAGGCGATCGCTTGCTAAATGCTGGCGATGCTGTTTCAAGCGATCGGGTTGGTGATTTAAAATTGATTGCTAAAGGTGATGCTGAAGTTCTCGTTTTTGATTTGGCTTAATCCCGTAGGACGAAAGGCGGCGCGAAGCGCTGCTTTTCGTCATGACCTAACGCAGGGCTGATAACGGCTAACAGTTTCATAATCACGCTTCCATGTAGATGATGACTCTAATTCGTTTTTGATATAGCGCGAAGTTTCCACAATCCAACCTGATAGATACTCTGGGTTTGGTGGATGTAATTGCTGAATTATTTGAGACTCCACCTTGATCTGCCAAGGTTTTGGCGCATAACCCCAAAGGCTGGACGCAACTTTACCTTCATTCTCTAATACTTGACATCGCAGTTGTAAAGGGATTTGACTATGATTGCGAACGATCAGATCCTTATATCCATTTGCGACTGCGGCATCTTGTCCTAATTTGTAAAATCTTGACTCTCCGTAAGCATCAATACTATGACAATGCCGTTCTAAAATCTCACAGCCTGCATACAGAAACGTATTAAAAACATTAGTAGCAATCAAACACAAGCCTCCACCAATGTCAGTCAGTACTTGACCACGCACAAATACAGGAGCTTCTCGAAACCCATTGTCTTCAGTTGGCGCACCAATGCGATCGCTAAAACTAAAAATCTTTTGTGGAGCAATATAAAGACAATGAATCCTTTGAGCCGCAAGTCGTAAGTTCCAAATTCGATTAGCACGAATCTCTGATGTGCCACGATCGGGAATAGGCGTGGTAAATTCTATCCATTTGTGCAGATATTGGTCAGCAGCATCAGGATTTTGGCAATTAGCATAATGGAAGGGATATCCTTTGACTAAAGCTTTAGCATATTTGAGACCATTACGAATTGGCTTTTTGAAATTTTGCCAGACTTGGTTCATGTCCTAAACTCTCTAGATTTGAGTTTTAAGTATCCTAGTCAATTTTCACATGAAAACTAGCCAAAAAAGCTATTCAAAACTTGTAGTTATACCAAAGCACAAAATGGTTACGCTATTTAGTGCTTTCAAAAGCCTTACAGGGTCTGTTTTTAATCCACATGTTGCCACACTTTTGTGAATTGGTATTACAGCGCTTCGCGGCTGAATCAAAACCCAGAATTTTTTAAAAGTGTTGCTTTGCAACACTTTT
>JBJTVM010000641.1:0-4069 GCA_046081205.1 Pseudanabaena sp.
AAAGCAGCAGAGGCAAAATTTAGGGTTGTGCTGCGCCGAAGGCGCAGCACAACCCATGAAAAGCAGCAAAGGCAATTCACGAATTGCCTCTGCTGCCTTTCATGGGTTGAGATCTGCTAAAATCAACAACGTGAGGACTCAGGAGTTACATGGCTGGATACACGCTGATTTTAGCGATTTTGATCTTAGGAGGCATGATCGCGACGCTAGGCGATCGCATCGGCACTAAGGTTGGAAAGGCGCGGCTTAGCATATTCAAATTAAGACCGCGTGACACTGCTACAGTCGTCACGATCGCTACGGGAGGGCTGATCTCTGCATCTACACTAGGAATTTTGCTATTGCTAAGTGGTCAGCTAAGGGATGGATTATTTCGTCTTGAAAGTATTCGCTCAGAATTAGCTAGCAGCCAAGAACAGAAGCAAAAAGTCGAAACTGAGCTAAATGCTGCGAAAAATGAACAAGAAAAAGCAAAACAGCGTCTAGAGCAAATTAATAAATCCTTAGTCCAAGCTTTGCGAAAACAGTCAGAGACTCAAGCCCTGTTACAGTCAGTTGAGAGCAAATTTGAAGAAGCTAACGAACAACTGCAAAAAGCCTCACAACAGGAAGCTGATTTGCGCGATCGCATTCAAAGTTTAAGCGCAGAGCAGGAAAGCCTCCAAGCCGAAAGTAGTCAGCTTCGGGATGAAAAAGAGCGAATTTCTACTGAGCTAGCCAGTATTTCTCGTGACCGCGAAACTCTCAAGCAAAGGGTAGATGAATCAGAGCAACGTTTGGCAGAAATTGAAAAGCAACGGGTAGCGCTTGGATCAGAAGTTGCTTCTCTCGAGTCCGCCCGTGAGCAATTATTAATTAGCCTTGAGGCTCTACGCAAAGGCAACGTCGCAATTTTTGCAGATCAGATTTTATCAATTGGGGTTGTGCGCCCAAATCTGAGTCAATCTGAGTTACGTCAAGCCAGTACTCAACTATTGCAACAAGCTGAGCGTAACGCCCGTGAACTGTTAGATTTTCTTCCCGATCAAGCCCCCAAGGAACCCGTCATCAAAATTACAGAAGAACAGATTGAAGGCTTGCTAAATCGGATTAAAGATGGGCAAAGCTATGTGATCCGCATCCTTTCCGCAGGCAACTTTCTGAAACGCGAGACCAGAATTGCGATCGCCGCCGATGTCACCCTGAACCGCCAAATATTTGCCCCTGGCGCTGAAATTGCTTCCTTGCAATTTACACCTGATCTCCCACCTCAAGCTCTTGCTTCGAGAATTGAGCAACTATTTTTGTTAGTCAGTTTTCGCGCTCGTCGAGAGGGGGTACTAGCTAATCCACTTACAGGGAAAGTTGGTAATTTCCCTCCTGAAGCTCTGACCGAACTTTTTAAAGTAGTAAGTGAGCTTAAATCTCCCTATGAAATTAAGGCTGTAGCCAAGGAAGCTATTTTCCCAGCTAGTTCTCTGGTTCTGGAGTTAGTAATTCGACAAAATGGTATTGAAATTGGTCGATTTAGTTAAAATCCAAAAAGTTTGAGGTAGTATATTTATGCCAAAAATATCTTTGTGCGATCGCTGTAATTTTTACTCTCACAGCCAACTTTTGGTTTGTGCAATACATCCTTACGGGCCAGAGTGGGGGATTTGCTCAGATTTTGCCTCAGCAGAATTATGGGAACCCGATGATCCCCAAAGTTATGATCCTGCTATGGAGTCAGAATATGGCTGGCATCCCATCTTTACTGGTAAATGCCCAGAATGCCGCACTCCTTTTTCGCGAATGCGGATACCACCTGAACAATGGCGTTGTAAATGCTGTGGATGGGAAGATGATCTGTAATCAAAATTTGCGTCACAACTTTGATTATTCTTTGCGATCGCTCCAGACATCACGACCACTAACATTACTAATGGTATTCAACACCGCCGCCGCTGCCGCCATAATATCTCGCTCTTCACCACCGAGATATAATCGCCCAAAACTACCTACTGCAACAATTTCTAGAATATTAATCGAGGCAGCTTTTTCGGCTTCGTTAGCCGCAAGAGCTGCATAGGCGGCAGGCTCGACTTCCATAATGTACAGAGTTTGCCCCGATAGCAACATTTGCCCACGCCGAAAGCGATTAATTAGCTGGGTTTGATGTGCGTCTATATTACGAATAATTTGGCTGGATAACAATCTTGGCTTAATCCGATCTTCTTCCGTTACGCCCAACATCTCTAGAATGGCACGACCTGCGGCTTGAGTCTCACCTTGACTTGCCGAATGAATTTCCAATAATCCGTATAATCGCTCGACAATTTGCACACCTGGGCGGACTGATGTTGATTTCAGAGCCACATCAGTAATGCGGTTAATCTCAATACCCGGGGAGATTTCGATCCAGAGGGAGGTGTCACCTGGTAATGGCAAAAATCCTTGTGCGACCGTTCCTAAGTAAGCAGCGTGTTGTTTTTGTAAATTGTCTAAATAAACGTAGCTGCGTAAATCGATACCCAAAAAATTTTTCTCCCACGATGCTTTGGCTGGGTTGTATTAGCTGTTTGAACTAAGAACTTAGTTAGCTACCCACCATGTAATTTTATAGCAATAGCAACAAAAAAGAGAGAGGACGCTCCACGTCCTCTCTCTTTTTTGTTGCTATTTAAACAAGGGGCTTAAGCCCCTTGTTTAAAGAATGCTATAAACCAGCTTGAGCTTTAGCCACTACTTGACCATCTTTAAACTCAATGATCGCATTGCTTCCTTGAGGATTTTTCCAAGAGTAAACCTGTCCAACGCTATTGTTAGAATTATTCTCAGCAATGACCTGTCCAGATTTACCAAAAACTTTTTCCACCTGCTCAATAGTCATCCCTTTTTGAATGCGATTAAACTTTTCCAAAGTTACCACTTCTGGCTCTTGCTCATTTGGAGTCGGAGCGATCGCCTCAACTGATGGCGAAGAAGTAGCTTTAGTAGATGGAGTAGTAACGACGACGGATGATTCACTAGTCTGGGTTGAGCTGGGTTTGCCTGTAGCTGTTGGATTTCTTACCAGCTTGGTTTCTGTAGGCGAGTCTGAAGCTGATGGAGCAGAACTAGTCTCCCCACCCCTAGATGTGATGGCTCTAACAGATGCACCAATCCCCAAACCCAACAAAACAATCGACAGACCAACCAATACCAACTGCCAGTAATTACCAAGTGACTGTGATTTTTGCTGATGAGTATGAGCCAATACAAGGGATGAACTGCGCCCACTCTCAGAAGGAGATGGCACTAGATCAGAAGCTAACAAATGACTTTGAGTTTGACTATGAGTTGGAGCAATTTTTGAAATCGCCTGTTGCAGAACAGAATGTTTAGAAAGCTTTGGTTCTTGTGCCCTAGTTGCTGGCGATCGATTACTCTCCAACTCTGGCTCTAAATCTGGAGTTGTATTTGGTGATGATGTTGACAGATCTAGCATAAATTGCTCCGTCCATAGTAGGCGCTGCTCATTCATCTCTTGATCATTGCGCCAACAATGAATCTTAAATTTGGCTACTGATTCTACATGCAAATTTTGAAGTTTGACATTGACTAATGTCAGCAATTTTTCCTTATCAATGGCTGAATCTGTCCGAATTTGTAGCTCTAAACTACTATCGACAATTTCCACAGCAACATCAAGCTTTTGAATGTCAAGGGGCTGTAATTCCTGACAAATAATTTCGGCGATCGCCTTAGGATCTCGTTTATGCGCAAGTTCGGCAATCGAAAGCATACTTGACTAATCGTCCTAGACTAAATAGTGAATAGTTGTGTAACTATTCTTGGCTATCTTAATTTCAATACATTACACTTGCCAATTGGAAGCAGTGATCGGCTAAATTGCGTGATTGTATTAAATATTCATTATTATAGATCATTCTCAAAAAGTCGAGTGGGGCGCAACAGCAATTCTCATTATAAAAATTGGTTTTTTGAAAGCCAACCGTCAGGGCAACCGCATAAAAAAGTGAATAAAATAAGGAGACAATAAAAAAGTCAAGCCGTAATGAATAGTCCTATCGCAGTTAGTTTACTGAGCCACTTTGAGGGAGTAGAA